>JAZLJE010000211.1:0-11108 GCA_045617705.1 Ruminococcus sp. | reverse complement strand
GTCGTTTACTATATCAGCGCATACTGCGATATGGTGAACAAAGGTAAAATAAAATTAGGCGATAAGATAAATGTAGTTGTACCGACAGGTAATTTCGGCAACATCCTCGCCGGCTACTATGCCTACGAAATGGGACTTCCCGTAAATAAATTTATCTGTGCATCAAATTCAAACAATGTACTGACCGACTTTATCAACACAGGAATATATGATAAAAACAGACAGTTTTATACCACAATTTCACCGTCAATGGATATCCTTGTTTCGTCAAATCTTGAAAGATTGCTTTATAAATTAAGCGGCGATAACGATACTTTGACAAAAGAATGGATGACAAAACTCAAAGCAGACGGTAAATACGAAGTTACAGACGAAGTAAAAGAAAAGTTGTCCGCTCTCTTTTACGGCGATTTCTGTGATGATACAAAAACAAAGGGTACTATATCAGACCTTTTCAACCGTTGTTCTTATCTTTGCGATACCCATACTTCAGTTGCTGTTACTGTTTATAACGAATATGTCAAGAAAACAGGGGACAAAACTCCCTGCGTAATTGACTCAACAGCAAGCCCGTATAAATTCGCAAAATCTGTTTTAGAAGCGATAAGCAAAGATGACATTCAAAGCGATGAATTCGATATGGTAAGCAAACTTAACTCTATTACAAAGGTCAGCGTACCGAAACCCCTTGCTTCATTAAAGGGCAAAGTACCGAGGTTTAATGATGTTACCAAAAAGTCAGATATGCAGGATGTTGTACTTTCCGCTTTGGGTATAAAGTAATGTCGCTTTATACAATAGCCGACTTACATTTGTCCCACGGCATTGATAAGCCGATGGATATCTTCAAAGGCTGGCAGGATTATGAGTACAGACTCAAAAACAACTGGAACAACCTCATCACCGATGAAGACACAGTAGTAATCCCAGGCGACATCTCTTGGGCGATGAAGTTGTCCGAGTGTTACGAGGACTTTGCTTTCCTAAATTCTCTGAACGGCAAGAAGATAATAGGAAAAGGCAACCACGATTATTGGTGGGAAACTAAAAAGAAACTTGATGACTTCCTTGCGGAAAATAACTTTTCAACAATCAGCGTTTTGTTTAACAACGCATTTGTTGTCGGCGAATATGCTGTCTGCGGTTCTCGCGGATGGTATTTCGACAGCGAAACAGAGCAGGATAAAAAAGTTCTCTTGCGCGAAGTCGGCAGGATAAAGACTTCAATAGAATGTGGCTTGAAGTTAAACAAAACCCCTGTTGTGTTTTTGCATTATCCGCCCGTGTTTAATTTAGGCGAGTGTAAAGAAATTTTCGATTTACTCCTTGAATATGAAATAAAAGACTGCTACTACGGACATCTTCACGGAGTAAATACTCACAAACTTGCCACGGTCGGCGAATACAGAGGTATAAACTTTCATCTGATTTCATCCGATTATTTGGGCTTTGTCCCGAAATTGGTCAGATGATTTATAAAAATTCTAAAAATATATAGTAATTTTTTCGTAATTATGCTATATTGTTACGAGTGAATATTAGGAGGAAAACAAAATGAGTTTAAAATCGTCAAATTTGACAGAAACAAACACCTATGAACTTGAGGTTGCAGTAGACGGAAAAGTATTTTCCGAGGCTGTCAACAATGTGTTCAAAAAACAGGCAAAGAAAATCAATGTACCGGGTTTTAGAAAAGGAAAAGCCCCCCGTGCCATTATCGAAAAAATGTACGGCGAAGATGTATTCTTTGATGATGCTATGCAGGATTGCTATCCCGCAGCACTCGAAGATGCCGCAAAAGAAGCAGGCGTAAAAATTGTCACCGTTACAAAGTTAGAGGCAGAAGAAGTGTCAAAAGACGGCTTTACTTTCAAAGCAACCGTTATCGTTGAGCCTGAAGTTGAAATAGAAAACTACAAAGGTATCGAAGTAGAAAAGAAATCTACCGAAGTTACCGATGAACTTATCAACGAAGAGATTGACAAAATCAGAGAGCGTAACAGCCGTATGGTAACAGTAGAAGACCGTAGTGCCGAAAACGGCGATACAGTAGTTATCGACTTTGAAGGTTTCTGCGACGGTGTAGCATTTGAAGGCGGAAAAGCCGAGAACTATAACCTTGAACTCGGTTCAAACAGTTTCATCCCCGGCTTTGAAGACCAACTTGTAGGTCACAATACCGATGAAGAGTTCACTATTGATGTAAAATTCCCCGAAGAATATCAGGCTGAAAACCTCAAAGGTAAAGATGCACAGTTCAAAATCAAACTTCACGAAATCAAGAAAAAAGAACTTCCCGAAGTTGACGATGAATTTGTAAAGGATGTAAGCGAGAAAGAAACTCTCGACGAATATAAAGAAGAAATCAAAGAAACTATCGCAAAGCGTCTTGAAGACGAAGCAGACAGAGCAATAGACGACAAACTCGTCGAAGTTTTGCTTGAAAATATGAAAGGCGAAATTCCCGAGGCTATGTTTGATAACGAAGTAAACACAATGCTTCGTGAGTTTGATATGCGTTTGCGTTCACAGGGTATGGATATGAACACCTACCTCAAATATACAGGTATGGAGCCCGAAGCAGTTAAGCAGATGTATATGCCCGAAGCAGAGCGCAGAGTAAAAATGCGTCTTATCCTTGAAAAAATCGTAAAGGTTGAAAATATCAAACCGTCGGATGAAGATATTGACGCAGAATATGCAAAACTTGCCGATATGTATCAAATGGAAAAAGACAAAGTCAAAGAGATTATCCCGGCTGAAAATCTTACCGAAGATTTGGCAGTAGAACAGGCTATGAAGTTTGTAAAGGATAACGCTATTATTAAATAATTGCATAAGATAGAATATATTTGTCTATGATTTTACTGAAAGGATGAATAATATGAGTTTAGTTCCTTATGTTGTAGAGCAGACTAACCGCGGTGAGCGTTCTTATGATATCTTTTCAAGATTATTAAACGACCGCATTATTATGCTCAACGAAGAAGTAAATAACACAACAGCAAGCCTCGTTGTTGCTCAACTTTTGTATCTTGAAGGTCAGGACCCCTCAAAGGATATCAGCCTTTATATCAACAGCCCAGGCGGTTCTGCTACAGACGGTATGGCTATTTACGATACAATGCAGTATATCAAATGTGATGTTTCCACTATCTGTATGGGTATGGCTGCATCTATGGGCGCGTTCTTGCTTGCTGCAGGAGCAAAGGGAAAGAGATATGCTCTTCCAAATGCCGATATTATGATACACCAGCCGTCAGGCGGTGCTCAAGGACAGGCAACAGATATCGAAATCCATACTAACCATATTTTGCATACAAAGAAAAAGTTAAATGAAATTTTGGCTGCAAATACAGGTCAGCCTTATGAAGTTATCGCAAGAGATACCGAAAGAGATAACTTTATGACCGCACAGCAGGCGCATGAATACGGTCTTATTGATAAGGTAATCGAAAAGAGATAAATCGCAAGGAGATTTGTATGGCTGGAAAGAAACCCGAAGATAACATATACTGTTCTTTTTGCGGTAAACCGCAGGAGATGGTCGGCAGACTTATTGCCGGCAACGGTGTATATATCTGTGATGAGTGTGTCGAACTTTGTATGTCTATCATTGACGAAGGCTACGAGCCGAAAAATGATGCCCCGACAATAAAGAATGATGCTCCTCTTAATTTGCTCAAACCAAAGGAAATCAAGGCTATTCTTGACGAGTATGTTATAGGTCAGGACGAATCAAAGAAAACCCTTTCTGTAGCGGTATATAACCACTACAAAAGAGTTTTCGGCAAAGACAGCAATGTCGAATTTGCAAAGAGTAATGTCCTTTTATTAGGACCGACAGGCGTAGGCAAAACCTTGCTTGCACAGACTCTTGCAAAGGCTCTCGATGTTCCTTTTGCTATTGCCGATGCAACAACTTTGACCGAAGCAGGCTATGTCGGTGAAGATGTAGAAAATATCCTTTTGAAGTTAATTCAAGCGGCTGATTTCGATATCGAAAAAGCCGAGCGCGGTATCATCTACATTGACGAAATTGACAAAATCGCAAGAAAGTCCGAAAATCCCTCTATCACGCGCGATGTCAGCGGTGAAGGCGTACAGCAGGCACTTTTGAAAATCGTCGAAGGTACTGTTTCGAATGTCCCACCGCAGGGCGGAAGAAAACATCCCCAGCAGGAATTCATCCAGATTGATACAAAGAATATCCTCTTTATCTGTGGCGGTGCTTTTGATGGTCTTGATAAGATAGTTCTTAAAAGAATGGGCTCATCAGTCCTCGGTTTTGAAGCAGATGTAAAAGATAAGAAGGAACTTAACGAGTCAAAATGGATGAACGAGGTAGTCGCACACGACCTTATCAAATTCGGTATTATTCCCGAACTTATCGGCAGACTTCCTGTTATCGCCGCTTTGTCCGATTTGAGTGAAGACGATTTGGTTTCTATCCTTACCGAGCCGAAAAACTCACTTGTAGCCCAGTATAAACATCTTTTTGCTCTTGATGATGTCGAGATAGAATTTGAAAAAGATGCTCTCTACGAGGTTGCAAAAACAGCAAAAGAACAAAACACAGGTGCAAGAGGTTTGCGTGGTATTATCGAAAACCTTCTTACCGACCTGATGTTTGAAGTACCGTCAGATGACTCTATTGAAAAAATAGTAATCACAAAAGATGTAGTAAACGGTAATGATAAACCGAAAATCTATCGCTTAAGTCAAAAAAAGACGGTAAAACTTGATACAGAAAGCAAGACTTCTGTTGAAAAAACCAAACGAATTAACGCTTCGTAAATTTTGGCTGTATGGTTTTCATACAGCCAAAGAATTTTAAGGAGAAGTTTATGTCATATACCCTGATAAATGAAAAAACCTTGCCTGTGTTACCGCTTCGCGGGATTGTCGTTTTTCCGAAAATGATGCTCCATTTCGATGTTGGCAGGAAAAAGTCAATAAGAGCCATAAATCAGGCGATGAACAATAACCAACTGATTTTTTTAAGTACTCAAAAAGATGCAATGAAGTCAGACCCTTGTGTCAAAGATGTATTTGAAATCGGCGTTGTTGCAAAAATCGTTCAGGTTTTAAAAGAGTCAAACGATACAACAAGGGTAGTTATCGAAGGTCAATACAGGGCAAAGATAATAGAACCTGTCGAAAACAAAACTTGCCTTTGTGCAACGGTAGGCGAAATCGTCGAACCTGTTCACAGAAAGACTGTTCGTGAACTTGCTTTGATAAGAACGCTGAAAACACAGTTTGAAAAGTATATGGAACTTTCGCCGAAACTACCGCCCGATATTATGTATAAAGTCGGACTCTCAAGTGATAGTGGCGAACTGTGTGACTACGTAGCGGGAAATGTTATGCTCGACATTTCTCTAAAGCAGATGTTACTTGAAACTATCAACATCAGCGACAGAATTGAAGCCTTGATAGATGCTCTGCAAAACGAGATTTATCTTTTGAAAATTGAGCAGGATATTCTCGATAAAACCAAAGAGAAGATAGACAAATCTCAAAAAGACTACTATCTACGAGAGCAACTTCATACTATCGAAGAAGAACTCGGCGAAGACGACTCTCCGTCATTCGAAGCACATACTTTGGCAGACAAAATCCGTTCAATGGAACTTTCTTCCGATATTGAAGAAACTCTCTTAAAAGAGTGTAATAAACTTGAAAAAATGCCGTACGGCAGCAACGAAGCCGCCGTTATCCGTACATACATAGAAACTTGTATAGAATTACCGTGGAATATTTGCACAGAAGAAATAATCGACCTGCAAAAAGTTCGTAAACAACTTGACAAAGACCACTACGGACTCGATAAGGTCAAAGAAAGAGTAATCGAGCAGTTAGCCGTCCGAAAGTTAAGCGATAAAGCAAAAGGACAGATTATCTGCTTTGTAGGACCTCCGGGTGTCGGTAAAACCTCTGTTGCTATGAGCATAGCAAAGGCTATCGGCAGAAAGTCAGCCCGTATCTCTTTGGGCGGTGTCAAAGATGAAGCCGAGATAAGAGGGCACAGAAGAACCTACATAGGCTCAATGCCGGGCAGAATTATGTCTGCAATAAAGCAATGTAAATCTAGCAATCCCTTGCTTATCCTCGACGAAATCGACAAACTTTCCAACGACTACAAAGGCGACCCGACTTCTGCTTTGCTTGAAGTTTTAGACAGCGAACAAAACTTTGCTTTTGTTGACCACTACATAGACTTACCGTTTGATTTGTCAAATGTAATGTTTATTACGACAGCAAATGACTATGATGCAATTCCTGCACCTTTGCTTGACAGAATGGAAGTTATCGAACTTTCGTCATATACAGCGGCAGAAAAACTAAATATTGCTAAAAAGCATTTGATTACGAAACAACTCGAAGTCAACGGACTCACCAAAAAGAATTTCAAGTTGACCGATAAGGCAATATACGCCCTTATTGACGGCTATACAAAAGAAGCAGGCGTGCGTACTTTGGAAAGAGTGCTTGCATCTTTGATGAGAAAAGCCGCCGTTTTGATAATCGAAAATCCCGACTCGGTTGTAAAAATCACCGATAAAGATTTAGAAAAATATTTAGGTCCCGTAAAATATCTTAACGACGAAAAGTCAGGAAAGAACGAAATCGGTGTTGTAAACGGACTGGCATATACCTCTGTCGGTGGGACTTTGCTACCCATTGAATGTGCAGTAATGCCCGGTAGCGGTAAACTTGAACTGACAGGCTCTTTGGGCGATGTTATGCAGGAGTCTGCAAAAACCGCAGTTTCCTATATCCGAACAGTCAGCGAGAAATACGCTATTGACCCCGATTTTTACAAAGACTACGATATCCATATTCACGCACCCGAGGGTGCTACCCCGAAAGACGGACCGTCGGCAGGTGTTACTATGGCTCTTGCTTTGTATTCTGCGTTGACTTCCAACCCCGTGAGATACGATTTTGCTATGACAGGCGAAATTACCCTGCTTGGAAAAGTCTTGCCGATAGGGGGCTTAAAAGAAAAGTCTATGGCAGCATACAGAGCAAAAATCAAGAATGTAATTATCCCGAAAGACAACGAAAGGGATATCATTGAACTTGATAGTGCAGTAAAAGAATACATAAACTTTATCCCCGTTTCCTCGGTAGAAGAGATAATTTCTCTTGCAACCGTAAAGGCAAGAAAAATAACAAATAAAAATGTTGATGTAGTTATACAAAACCCGAAATCCATAGGCAAAAGGGTAGAGGTTACTCAGTAATTCGGAGGTTTTATATGACTGATTTTAACAAAGCAGAATTTATCTATTCGGCAGGTCTTTCAAAGCAGCTAAGAGAATGCGAAAAGCCCGAAGTCGTTTTTTCGGGGCGTTCCAATGTCGGCAAGTCCTCTTTGATAAACAAACTGACAAACAGAAAATCTCTTGCAAGAGTGAGTGCCACTCCCGGCAAAACCGCAACGATAAATTTCTTTGATGTCGATACATTTTCCCTTGTTGATTTACCGGGTTACGGCTATGCAAAAGTATCGAAAACCGAAAAACAACGCTGGGCTGAACTTATCGAGGGCTATTTTGCTCAAAACAGGAATATCTGTCTTGTTGTCCAGATTGTCGATATGCGACACCCGCCGACAAAAGACGATATGGATATGATTGACTTTTTGTTTTCAAACGGTTATCCTTTTATTATCGTCTTAACAAAACTCGATAAGTTGAACAAAACCCAAAAAGAACAGAGAATAGAAAGTTTGATGTACGAACTTTCCGACTACGAAGGTACTATGCTGTTTCCTTTTTCCGCAGTAACCGCCGAGGGCGCAGACGAGATAAAGGAAACTATAGATAAAGCAGTAAATGACTATAAAAATGAGGAATGAATATGAAAAAAACACCGTTTTTATCGCTTGAAAAAGCACAGGAAATTGTAAAGGAAATACCAACCCCTTTTCATATCTACGATGAAAAAGGTATCAGAGAAAATTGCAGAAATCTCTACAAAGCGTTTTCTTGGAATAAAGGATTTAAAGAGTATTTCGCAGTAAAGGCTACTCCAAACCCCTATCTTATGAAGATATTAAAAGAAGAAGGTTGCGGAGTTGACTGCTCAACTGTTACCGAACTTGTTTTGAGTGAAGCGTGCGGATTTAGTGGTACCGACATTATGTTTTCGTCGAATGTTACCCCCGAAGAAGATATGCAGAAAGCATACGATTTAGGCGCATATATCAATATCGACGATGTAAATTTTGTACCTTTCCTGAAAAGAGTATGCGGTGTTCCGAAAACAGTTTGCTGTCGCTATAATCCCGGCGGAGTATTTAAACTTTCCGCAAGTGAAGACGGAGTTCAGGTAATGGATAACCCCGGTGAAGCAAAGTACGGTATGACCGAAGAGCAAATGGAAAAGGCGTTTATCGAACTCAAAGAAGCAGGCGCAGAGCATTTCGGTATCCACGCATTTTTAGCATCATATACAGTTTCCAATGATTATTACGGCGAACTCGCGGGAATACTCTTTGAATTAGCCGTAAGACTTAAGAATAAAACAGGCGCTCATATCTCGTTTATCAACCTTTCAGGCGGTATCGGAGTAGATTATCGCGAAGATGAGCCAACAACTGACATTATGTTTATCGGCGAGTCTGTACGCAAAAAATTCGAAGAAATTTTAGTACCGAACGGAATGGGCGATGTTTCAATCTGCGCCGAACTCGGTAGATATATGCTTGCTCCATACGGCGGTCTGGTTGCCACCTGTATGCACCAAAAACATATTTATAAAGAATACCTCGGACTTGATGCCTGTGCGGCAAATTTGATGCGTCCCGCTATGTACGGCTCATATCATCATATAACCGTCCTCGGCAAAGAAGATGAAGAACGCACAGAAACTTATGATGTAACAGGCGGTCTTTGTGAGAACAACGATAAATTTGCAATAGACAGAAAACTTCCGAAGGTCGAAAACGGAGATTTACTCTTTATCCACGACACAGGCGCACACGGCTTTTCTATGGGATATAACTACAACGGTAAATTGCGTAGCGCCGAAGTTTTGCTCAAAGAAGACGGCAGTTTTTCGCTTATCCGCAGAGCAGAAACAATGAAAGATTATTTTGCAACATTTGATTTCCAAAACGATTTCAATATTGACTGTTAATTGTATATTAGAAAAAATATATAAAAAAAGTGCTGTATCTCATTTGAGTGACAGCACTTTTTTATAGTATTTAGTTTTTAGTATTACTACTAACTTAGAGTAATTCTGTTTATTCCGATTTCTTCGTCAAATTTTCTCTCTGCTTTAATGTCAGCAATAACTATCATAATTTCACATGTAAGAGAAATTCGCGATTTTAGCAGATGTCCGCCGACAAGTTCGCCGTTCTTATTTCCGCAACTGATATGCAGATGAACATAGGGAAGACCGTCTTTTGTGCTGATGTTTCCCGATAAAGCAGTAATCTCGTGATTACTTGTATAGCGGAATGTTTCATAGTCGGATTTTTCTAAACTAAATACCCCAACAGTAAAGTCGTCTGTCGCACCTATTCCGCTGACACAACCGAAAGCGATTTTTTCACTTTCTGCAATTTTGAGTATTTCTTCGTTTATATCCTCGCCTTTGTCAAGCCGAGCAACAATTTTATCTCCGAGTCTTTTGTATTCCATAGTATCACCACCTTAAATATTATATCATTATTATTAACATAATTCAATGCTTTGCAAAGCAAAGCCTCCGATTCTTTACTTTCTTCTCTTTTATCTTTTCTCTGGAAATGACAATTTTTAAGAGAAGAAAGAAGAACGAAGAGATAAAAGTTAAAAGAACAAAAGAAACGACAACTATCATTTGAAAGTTGTCGTTTCTTTTTGGCGGAAGCGGTGGGATTCGAACCCACGAGCCCGTGAAGGCTACCTGATTTCGAGTCAGGCCCGTTATGACCACTTCGATACGCTTCCCTTTATATCATACTCAAAAGAATGAGCATAATTTCTTATTAAATTGTTTGATTTTGTCATAACGGTTGCCCGTTATGTCCTGTTGCGGTACCCAAAATTTTTTGTTCGCTGACGCTTACAAAATTTTGACCGCTGCCACTCCTTGTTGCTCGCTGTATCCGCCACCGGCGGCGCTCGCAACCGTCCCTACTTCGATACGCTTCCGTATGTTTTGCTGTTATTTACAACAGTGTATATTTTACTTTGTTTTTGCCGTATTGTCAAGGTTATTCACGCAACAAAATTCCTTGCATATAATATACCAGTAATGTGTGGTGGTGATAAAGTGGCTTATGATACACGAGAACTTTTTGCCCGTCTTATTCAATGCGAAGCAGGGGGAGAAGGCTACAACGGAATGCAGGCTGTGGCGTCGGTAATAATGAACAGGGCAACAGTCCCAAACGGAGAGTTTTCTCGTATATCAAACGGCGGTGGTGTTCGGGCGATAGTAACCCAAAGAAATCAGTTCACCTGCCTGAAAACAACAGTAGGTGGTTACGCAAATCCGCAGAATGTCTATAATATGACTCCGCAGGATGTCCATTTCGAAATAGCCGACTGGGCTTTAGCGGGAAATACTGCAAGTTTTGTCGGAAATTCTCTTTTCTTTTTTAATCCCTATTCAAAGACCTGCCCCGATTATTTCCCGACAAGAGTCGGAAAGTTTTTCAACCGTGTTGGCGACCATTGCTTCTATGCACCTACCGCCCAATATGCAAATACTTAGTAGGAGTTTTTTATGAACAATAATCAAATTGACCTATCTACAATTTATGGCTTGAACAATGATTGCAAAAGTCAGGAAAACCTTAATGCAAAAAACTACTTAACAGCGCAGAATATCCCATCTCTTGAACAAATAGCGGCGTATAATCTTGCTTCCCGCGGAATTGCCGTGCCGACTACAGCGAGCGTAGAGGAAACAACAAGTACCTTTGCCGAAAATGCCATGGATTTTCCAACAGGTGCGTATGACAGTACACTTGAACAAATAAATTCCGAAATGACAACGGATACAAATAAATCCGCACAGTCAATGCAGGAAATGGCGCGTAGCAGTTCGATAACCGATTTTTCAAATCCTTATCCTGTTACAAGTGAATCAATACA
>JAZLJE010000210.1:0-3097 GCA_045617705.1 Ruminococcus sp. | reverse complement strand
CTGTCGCAACGAGATTTTTGAGGGCTTCGCCACTCGACGCACAAATGATATCTCGCCTCGTATGCCTACGCAGTTCCTCAAATAACTCCTACTCGACTAACCACCCTACGGACTTTTTCAAAGTCCTTCGGGCAGTCCCGTCTCGTCCGTCGTAATTTGAGGGCTTCGCCACTCGACGCACAAACTCTTGACAAACTAAAAATAGAGTGGTAATATATATGAGCAACAAAAAAGTATATATCGCGGGGTAGAGCAGTTGGTAGCTCGTCGGGCTCATAACCCGGAGGTCGGAGGTTCAAGTCCTCCTCCCGCAACCAAAAACTCGAAGACGGTTTTATGCCGTCTTCGAGTTTTTTATATAGATTACAGGACTTGAACCTTAAGAATGCACGAAGCCGTAAACTATAAAACAATCATTATTTCCAATTTAACAACTTATTCATTGATTTTTTGTTTTGTTTTTGCTATATTTTAGGTATAGTATTCGCATTCGGTGCAAAGTTGCCGACTGCGGAAAATAAGAGGAGGTATTTTTATGAAAAGAACTATCAGCGTTTTACTTACAATTCTTTTGATGATGTCGGTAATGCTTTGCTCTATAACGGCAGTATCGGCAGAAAACAAAGGCCCTGCAATTTCGGTTCAACCGCAAGATGTTTCGGTAAACTACCCTGACGGTGCAGAGTTCACCGTAGTTCCCGAAAATCCCGCAGCCGTTGCATCCTATCAATGGTACTATGTTGACCAAATGGGACAAGAGTTCAAACTCGACGGTAGTAGTGCTAAAACTGCCACCCTCGTCTGTCCTTCTACTCACAAAGATTTTGACGGACAATATTTTTACTGTGAACTTGCCGACAGTATGGGTAATGTAACCACATCAGACCCGGCGTTCGTAGAAATCAAAAACTACTTTGAAAACAAAAAAATGCTCTATGTCGGCGACTATGCGGTTGAAAGAGGAGAAACTCTCGACCTATCAACAACTACTTTGGGCAGCGGTACCGTTTCATATTCCGAAGACGGCAAGAGTATGACCTTAAACAACGTAAAATTTGACTCGACCAATATGATTTTTGACCATATTGCTTCTGCGTCAATCTGCTTTACTATTGATGACAGTAATACCGATGTTGAACGCTTTGATGTCAATCTTATCGGCGACAACACTATAAAGAATACATTTTATCAAGAAGAAAGAAACGAAAGCGGAATTACCCTTGACCTTTTCTTTACGGGTGTTCCCAAAAGCGGAAAGGCTCCCGATGTTCATATCGTCGGTAGTGGTAAATTAACCCTCACAGGCGGTACTATCGAACTTCGTACAAACGGCGATTTGTATTTGGAAGCACCGATATCCTTTAACGCATACGGTGAGTATTTCAGCGATGCGGTAAACGGCAAAAAGGTCACCGTAGGTGAAAATGTTCCTCTTGACTTTGATGTAAACGGTACTTTGATATATGCAAAAGACAGTATCAATATCGGTAAAGGTGCCGTAATAAAAGCCAAAACTTCTGCTCCCTATGTTATGGGTGAATATACTCACAAAAACGGTTTCTTATGCACAAACGATATAAATATTACGGGTGCAAAAGTTGATATCGAACTTACTGCAAACCCCGAAAGATTTATTCCGAACGAAACGACTGTTGAAAGTTTTTTGGGAATAAATAACAACGGTGCGGTAAATATCACCGACAACAGCGAAGTCAAAATCACAGAGTCCTGTATAAAGGGCAGTAAACCGTATTTTTCTCACGGTGGCGGAATTTCCTGCGGTGAACTCAATGTCAGCAATTCTTTGCTCGATATCAATGTAAATTCAGACGATATTTTCGACTCATACGGCATAAATGCAAGTGATAATATCACCGTAACCGACAGCACGCTAAACTGCTTTGAACATACTTCGGGCAGAGTTTTCGGCATTGCAACTAACGGCGATTTCATCGTAAAAGACAGCACCGTCTTAAGCGATTGTAATTCGGCAGATGAAAAAGCATACGGCATTATGTATAAAACAACAAATATCGACCTAAACCTCGACGGTAACAAGATTGATGCAAAAGTCAACGACGGCTTTGCAATGGGCGCTAATATCGGCAAAGGCAAAGAAATCAAAGGCTTTGACAAAGACTACGAAGTAGTGGCGACAACTCTCGGCGAAAACACGATTTTCGAAACTCCGCTTGATGCTGTACTAAATCAGGCAAGTATGGAACAGTTAACACCCGGCTCATATATCTATCTTGAAACACCGTATAGCCCGGACGACACCGAAAAAACACCGACTCACGTAGTTATCAAGAGCAATATCGTAGAGCCGACAACAGAACCACCAACAGAAGAAACGACCGAAACCCCGACAGAAAAAGAAACAGAAAAGCCCGCGTCCCCGTCAGATGCTCCGACAACAGGCGACAACACCAATTTCGGACTTTGGCTTGTTCTTCTCGCAGTTTCAACAGTTGCTCTCTTATCGGTAACTGTCCGCCGTAAAAAAACACAGGATAAATAATTTTAAATAACTTCCCTATAAATTTCCCTCGCTGATAAAAGTGAGGGAAATTTTTCTTGCATTAAATTCCAAATTATTTTATTATATTGTTGTAGAGTAGTCCCTATCTTAAAACGGAGGAAATGGTTATGAAAAAAATTATCCCGATTTTACTTATCTGCGTTTTGATTTTGTGTGCAGGTTGCAGTACAACAACAAATCAAAAATCGACATTGCACGAACTCGAGAAATATGTATTTGAAGTTGATGAATACACAAAACTCGATTACGATTTTGCCGATGAATATTTTGCAAAAGACAACGATAACTGGGGCGGCGGTTGTTCTGCTGTCAGCAAAATGGTTGACGGTCACCGTCTTATCGGGCGAAATATGGATTTGAACATTTCAAACAAATGTGCTTATATCATCCGCACCGATGCGGGACAGTACAAAACTCTCGGACTTGCATATACTTTCCGTGATATTTCACCCGACTATGATGAAGTAAAGAAAAACGGTATTTCCGATACTTTCTACAAAATTTTGCCGTTTATGTGTGACGATGTATTAAACGAGGAAGGTCTTCATGTAGAAA
>JAZLJE010000209.1:0-2762 GCA_045617705.1 Ruminococcus sp. | reverse complement strand
GCGCCTGTTTTGAGTGCTTTTTCTTCGAGTCCTTCGAGTTCGTCAGCCTGACCGACATTACCCGATACTGCAATTACTTCACAGTTGTTGTAATTTTCCTTAAGCCAAGGGATAATGATAGATGTGTCAAGTCCGCCGCTGTATGCGAGAACTACCTTTTTGATATCGCTTTTGTTCATAAGATTACCTCCAATATGCATAATATGCAACTAATATGCATATATTATACATAAAATATGCAGAAAAGTCAAGCAATTATTCATATTTATTCATAATATACAAAAATTTATTCATTTTGCCGAATAAACTGTCGGAAGATATTATACTTTTTGCATAATTAGCGCATAGGTATGTAATATATACTCTTTTTCTGTGCATATTTTTTGCATATTATTTGGGAAATTTATCATAGTAAAAAAGCAAATAAAAAGGTTGCACAAAAATATGTTTTTGTATATACTTAAATTGTCAAAAAAATTAGAAAAGGAGTTTTTATTATGGGACTTATTAAAGCCGGCATAGGTGCTTTGGGCGGCACATTGGCAGACCAGTGGAAAGAGTTTTTCTACTGTGTTGCACTTGACAAAGAAGTTTTGATGAAGAAAGGCACAAAGAGTATTTCTGGTCGTTCTTCGAACACAAAAGGCAACGACAACATTATTTCAAACGGTTCGGGTATAGCCGTAAATGAAGGTCAATGTATGATTATCGTTGAGCAGGGTAAGGTAGTTGATATCTGTGCTGAACCCGGCGAATATACATATGACACTTCGACAGAGCCTTCTGTTTTCGCAGGCTCATTGGGTGAAAGCATTAAAGAGACTTTCAAGACAATAGGCAAGCGTTTTACATTCGGCGGAGATACCGCAAAAGACCAGAGAGTTTACTACTTCAACACAAAGGAACTTATCGACAACAAATTCGGTACACCTAATCCCGTAATGTTTCGAGTAGTTGACAGCAAAATCGGTGTTGACCTTGATGTATCACTTCGTTGCAGCGGTGTGTACTCATACAAGATTGTTGACCCGATACTTTTCTACACTAATGTCTGCGGTAATGTTGCAGATGAATACAGAAGAGAAGAAATTGACTCTCAACTCAAAACAGAGTTTATCTCTGCTTTACAGCCCGCACTTGCTAAACTTTCCGATATGGAACTTCGTCCTAACCAGATTATCGCACACAACACCGAAGTTGAAAACGCAATGAACGAGGCTTTGTCGCAAAAATGGAGTGAACTTCGCGGACTGAAAGTTATTTCCGTTGCATTCGGCAGTGTTACACTTCCGGACGAAGATATGAAGAAAATTCAGAAATATCAGCAGGCTGCTGTTTTGCGTGACCCGACTATGGCTGCAGGTGCAATTTCCGATGCACAGGCAGATGCTATGAGAACTGCAGCATCAAACGAAGGCGGTGCTATGGGCGGCTTTATCGGTATGGGTATGGCTATGAATCAAGGCGCTAATGCACAAAACCTCTATGCTATGGGCGCACAGCAACAACAGGCACAACAACAGGCTCAACCCCAACAAAACGGCTGGACCTGTGCTTGCGGTATGCAGAATGTCGGTAATTTCTGTCAAAACTGCGGAGCAAAGAAACCAGAAAGCAATAAGTGGGTATGCTCTTGCGGTATGCCTAACACAGGAAATTTCTGTCAGAATTGCGGAGCAAAGAAACCGTAAGTTTCCTCTAATATTTTCAAATAGGAGATGGTATTATGGCTGTAATGCAGGAATTTAAATGTCCTAACTGCGGTGGTGCAATTAATTTTGATGCACAAAGTCAAAAACTCGTCTGTCCCTATTGTTCGACAGAGTTTGAAGTTGACGCGTTAAAAAGTGCAAACGAAGATTTGGGCGCAGATGAAATGAACTGGCAGGTAACTGCGGGACAACAATGGCAAGACGGCGAAGAAAGTACAATGCGTTCTTATGTCTGTCAGTCCTGCGGCGGCGAGATTATCGGCGACGAAAATACTGCCGCAACATCTTGCCCGTACTGTTCAAACCCCGTAGTTATGAGTGGTCAGGTTTCGGGTACATTAAAACCCGATTATATAATTCCGTTTAAACTTGATAAAAATGCCGCAAAAGAGGGACTTAAAAACCACCTTAAGAAAAAGTTTCTTCTTCCCAAGGTTTTCAAAGAAGAAAATCACCTTGACGAGGTCAAGGGGATTTATGTTCCTTTCTGGCTTTTCGATGCCGATGCGGATGCAAAAATCCGTTACCGTGCAACAAGAGTAAGAGCGTGGTCGGACTCAAACTATAATTATACCGAAACAAGTTTTTATCTTTTGTACCGTGCGGGCAATGTGACCTTTGAGCGAGTACCCGTTGACGGCTCAACAAAGATGCCCGACGACCTTATGGAGTCGGTAGAACCGTTTGTTTTTGCTGATGCAACCGAGTTTAGTACAGCGTATCTTGCGGGCTATCTTGCCGACAAATACGATGTTGATGCAGAGCAAAGCATCGACAGAGCAAATCAAAGAGTAAAGTTTTCAACAGAAGAGGCGTTCAAAAATACCGCTGTCGGATATACAACAGTAACTCCCGAACAAAGTTCAGTAAAACTTTCAAACGGAGAAGCAAAATACGCGATGTATCCCGTGTGGCTTTTGAACACTACATATAAAAACGAGAAATACACCTTTGCCATGAACGGACAGACAGGAAAATTTGTCGGAAATCTTCCGATGGATGTCGGCAAGTTCTGGAAATGGCAGATGATACTCACAGCGGGAATAGGTG
>JAZLJE010000208.1:0-2898 GCA_045617705.1 Ruminococcus sp. | reverse complement strand
ATGCTCACAGAGAAGTTTTGCGGCTTTTTGTCCTATATGTCTGATACCAAGGGCGTAAATAAACTTATAAATTTCCCTTGTTTTAGATTTTTCTACAGCATCGATTAGATTGAGTGCTGATTTTTCGCCCATTCTTTCAAGGGCAGAAATGTCTACTGCACGCAATTTGTAAATATCAGTAAAATTCTTTATAAATTCATTATCTACAAGTTGAGAAAGTACAGCAGGGCCTAAACCATCGATATCCATAGCATCACGGGATACAAAATGAATAAGATGTCTTAACAGTTGCGCAGGGCAATCTGTATTGGTACATCTAACTGCTGCTTCGTCACTTTCTCTTATTACTTTACTGTTACAAGAGGGACAATATAGAGGAAATTCAAAAGGAATGGTATTTTCTGCATATTTTGCAACAGAAAGGACTTCTGGAATAATCTCGCCTGCCTTACGGATTACTACAGTATCACCTATATGAATATTCTTCTCTTTGATAAAATCTTCATTATGCAAAGTTGCTCTGCTGACAGTTGTACCCGCCAAAAGAACAGGCTCAAATATACCAACAGGAGTTAATGCACCGGTTCGACCGACATTTATTTCAATATCAAGGAGTTTTGTCTCTTTTTCTTCGGGAGGATATTTATACGCTTCTGCCCATTTAGGATATTTTGCAGTACTGCCGAGTATTTCTCTATGCGAAAAAGAATCGACCTTGACAACAGCACCGTCAATATCACAAGGCAATTCACCTCTGATACTGTCGATACGCTCGATTTCGCTAATAACATCTTCAATATCAGAAAACGAGTTATATATTGCAGTTGGGAAACCGAGAGATTTTAAATAGTCCAGTGAGTCTTTATGACTCTTTATTTCTTTACCGACAATCTGTTGAATATTAAAAACAAAGATATCTAAATTTCGCTTTTTTGTAATACTGCTGTCTTTTTGTCGCAAAGAACCCGCTGCAGCATTTCGTGGGTTTTTAAAGGGCTTTTCTTCGTTATTTTCTTGCTCTTCAACAAGTTTTTTGAAAGTTTCAACAGACATATATACTTCGCCGCGAACTTCGAGAAATTCGGGTGCATTGTCTATTCTTTTCGGCAAAGATTTTATAGTCATAAGATTTTCGGTAACATCTTCACCGACTTGACCGTCGCCACGCGTTGAGCCACGAACAAATACGCCGTTTCTGTATTCGCACGATACGGAAAGACCGTCAAATTTCGGCTCAACTATATAAACGGGACTATTAACACTTTCACGCACTCTGCGGTCGAATTCTCTGATTTCATCGTGTGAAAAAGAGTCGTGAAGGCTTTCCATAACCACTGTATGAGTAACGGGTGAGAATTTTTCACCCTTGCTCCCCCCTACTTTTTGTGTTGGTGAATCAGATTTTTGGAGTGCAGGATATAAAGCCTCGATATTTTCAAGTTCTCTGAGCAATTTATCGTACTCGAAATCGGAAATTTCGGGGTTATCCATATCATAATATCTTTTATTGTGATAATTAAGTTCTGCGGTGAGTTCTTCTACTCTTCTTTTAGCAAAATCAAAATCCATTACTTATTCCTTACTTGTGAAGTTCCTTTTTCTTTAAGATATGTACTTTCCAAATCGGCAAGGTGCAGTTTTACTGCAAGAGGATATTTCTCATACGCCTGACTTACTGTATAGCCGTTGCTGTCTTCGAAACCGCCCATGTGCCAACGAATAGCCATAGCCTCGTCAATTTTAAGTCTCATAAAGCGTTCAATAAGAAATACGGATTTCTCTCCGTGACCATACGGAAAACTGTCTTCTACTGCATAATAAGGAACCTTTTCCCATTGTCCTGTTTCTTCGTTCTTTACATTTCTTGTAGAAACTTTGTAGAACTGTGCTTTGCACAGGTCGTGAAGCAGCGCACAAATAGCGTAACTTTCGATATTATCTGTTTCTTCGTCAAAATGCTTTTCCATAAGAGTGTTAAAAACAGATACAGAGTGCATAACGAGACCGCATTCACAGGCACAATGGTATTTTGTACTTGCCGGTGCAGTAAAAAAATCGGTCTTTTGTATCCATTCAAGGAGTTCTTTTGAGCCGTTTCTGTGGATATGTTCATTGAAAATAGAAATGAATTCTTCTTTAGCAGTCATAATATCCTCCGTTACATTAAATCTTGATTATAAACAGTTCTTTCGCCGCCGATGTATTTTGCTCTTGTTCTTGCTGCGGTAACATTAGCATTACCGATTTTGTTGTTCTTTAGTCTTACAGGAATAGCGGTTTCTTTTAGGTGCATTCCGATTAGTGTACCACCTATATCAATTCCGGCATCAGCCTTGATATGTTCCACTAAAACCGGCTCTTTCATAACAGAATATGCAGTAGTCGCAGATGAACCGCCGGCTTTCGGCTTTGGAACTGCGTTAACGGTTTCAAGAGATAATCTGTCTGCAAGTTCTTTTTCTATTACTAATGCACGGTTAAGATGTTCACAACATTGTGCTGCAAGATAAATACCTTTCGATTTAAGCAAATCATACATTCCGTCGTACAAAGCCTTTGCAACATCAATAGCGGAATTTGTACCGATTTTACTGCCTAAAATTTCACTTGTAGAACAACCGAGAACAATTATTGAATTCTCCTTTAGTTTTGCTATTTCTATTATTTCGGAAAATGTTTTATAGGCATCTTCTTTAATGTTTTCATACATAATATCACCTGATAAAAATGGGCATCCAAAGGATGCCCAAGTTTTTTGATAATTATTCCTCTGCAGGTTCTTCTTTTTCTTCTGCTGTATCGGGAGTTTCAACTTCTGTTGCAACCTCTGTTTCTACAACAGGCTCTGCAACAGGCTCTGCAACAGGTTCTGCAACAGGTACTTCGATTTCTACAGTT
>JAZLJE010000207.1:0-6128 GCA_045617705.1 Ruminococcus sp. | reverse complement strand
CTTAATACAAGTTTTGTAATCAACAACGGTAATAATATCGGCAGAGAAACCGTAACAGGGTGGACTCGGGATATGATTGATGTAATCAACAATGAACTCGGGAGGTTGATGTAATGTATCGTAAATTTTGGTTTGTAAATTCACAGTTCCAAACATTTGAACTGACAGACAAAAACTACGCACAGTTTTTAAGCAACCCCTCGGGTCTTGGCTTTAACAAAACCATACAGACACAACGACTCGGTAATGTTGAATATGTTGTTGAACAATCATACGATATGCCGACAGTTTCAGGTGATGTATTGTTTTACGGAAATATAACGGAAGTATATCAAAACTATTTAAACTTAATTGAGTTTTTAAAGTACGAACCAATACAGTTCTTCTACCTCCCTCCAAACTCTAATTCCCCGTATTACATTGATTGTAATGTTGTTACATTGGAAAAGGGTGAAATGGAGGGTGGCAGATTGACCTGTCCTATCCAAATCTACGGTAACTCATTATGGAAGAATTACGATGTAACTACCATTGAGGTAAACACAAGGGTGTTGAGTGGTGGTAAGCATTATGCCCTTGTAAGACCGTATACTTACATAGGAACGGAATTATCCAACTTCCCTATCAACAATAACGGAACTCTTGTAACGGGCTTTGTGCTTGAAATAAACGGCACTTCAACAAATCCTAAATTCACTCTAACAGATGAAAACGGTGTTATTTATGGAATTGTTCAGTTAAGAGGAACATTCGGTTATGTCCGTATCAACACAAACGACTCCGCACAAAGTGTTTACCTTGAGTCAACAAACCACGCCATAATGTCAAACCCATCAAGTTATATAGATTTCTCTGCAAGGGTAGATGGTGCGGTAACTCCTTTCCCTAAATTAAAAGGCGGATTGACAAAAGGCTCATTTACCGCAGGGAACATTGATGAATTTTCGGGGTTTGTTCGTGTAACATTCAATGAATTATTTGTAGGTGTGTAAATGGTCAAAATAAATGTAACTTCAAATGTAGGCATTAGCGTTTATCAAAGCGGACAGAATGTGCAAGAGGGAACTAATATAACACTCCGTGCTCGGTATTTTCCAGGCTATAAATTTGACCATTGGTCCGATGGAAGTGTAACAAACCCCTACACATTTACCGCTACCGTTAGTGTTGATATTGTCGCAATCTATGTAAAGATAGCAGACAACCCTACCCCTTATGATTGGTATGTTTATATCAAAGGACAGACCGCACTTAACCAAAAGATTAAATCATTTAGGAAAGTGGTAAGTTTTGATGTCGGTGAAGATTTATGCACTACACAGACAGGAACTTTAACGCTTGAAACCCTTGATGAAAATATCTCGGATGGTGATATTGTTGCGCTCGTTGACCCCGAGGGATATACAAAGTATTACGGTGTAATAACCGCCGTAAACGAAACAGAAAATACCATTGAAACAAAACAGATGACTGCTTTCTATGATGATAATTGGATATATAAAACATTCAATAGAACAACAATAGAGGCAGAACTCAAAGCAATCCTTGATAACTACGCAACAGGAAAAGAGGTCGGCTCTTCGTGGACAGACCAACTTATCGTAAGGGAAAAAGAAACCATTGTCGTAAAGGCTACAACACAGACAAGCGGTAAATTGGAAGCCAAGGAAACCAAGACCGTAATGAAGTTATCGGATTTAATTTACGATATCTACAACAAATACGGCATTATGCTTAAATGGTACATCCCCTTTGAAGAATGGGATGTCGGCGATACAACAGGCGGAAGTGTTGAAATATTCAAACCGAACTACGCAGTAGTTAAAATCGGTTTGGATATAAACGCCATTAAAGAACTCACTCCATCCTCTCAAATAGAAGATGTAAACAGGCTTCTTATTTATTCGGAAGATGGTTCAACCTTTAGGGATGCTTATGTATACACATCAAACGGTATTGTTTCTAAACCATCCTCTGTTGGTGGAAGAGTGGCAAATGTAAACACAAGTATCGTTTTCTCCGATGATACAAAGGCTACGATTGTTGCCGCAAATCTTCCCGATACGCTATATAATCATCAAATCTCTTTCAACCTTGTTGAAAATAACTATATGTACTCTGCAAGTGATTTCAACCTCGGCGGAAGAATTGATGTATACATAGGCGACAGTTATTACAATTCGGTTATCACAGGATATAAAATGTCAAAAACATCGGAACAGACCGATGTTTCTTTGTCTTATACCTGTGGAAAAGTTAGGACATCCCTAACCAAAAAACTCAAAAAGAGATGGGGGATTATTTAATGCTACCCGAAATTAAATGGGAACAGTATTCAATGCCAAGGGAATACCCTATTGATGGAATTACAATCCACAATACAAACACCGACTTGACAGTTGATGAATGTTACCAATACTTACTTGACTCAACATCCTCAAACGGAACTCATTATTTAGTGGACTACGAAAAGATAATTGAATGTATCCCATTGGATAGGGCAGTATTCCATACAGGAAAAGGATACGATTACGGCAATCTTCAAACCATAGCAATAGAAATCGTATCAAATATCAACAACGAAAAGTATAAGCAAGGTCAAGACAGGGCGGTACAGTTAATAAAAGAACTGATGGAAGAATACAATTTAACTGAACATAATTTATACTTCCACAATGACTTTGAAAATGTGTACTGCCCCTCTGACATCCTTACACTTTACGGAGATAAAAAAACATTTATTAGAGAGGAGATACTATGAGTATTCAAACACTACAAGATACAGGAAACTCCTTCCCGATACAAGCCTCATACGATGGCGCTGTATATAGCCTCATCGGTGGTGACTTTGTAATTGATGGGATTGGTGATGAATTTACTATGACATATAGTGCTAACTCCCTGTATGTAACATTTGCAGAGGGAAGCCAAGCAATTCTCGATGGTAATTTCTTTAGAACGACATCATCCACATCAGTACAATTAAGTGCGAATACAACTACATACCTTTGCGCAAGAATTAACCGTACCGCAACTGCGGGTAATACAGGACAGTTTGCCAAATTATCATCCGAATCAAGTATGCGGTCAGACAATTTAAACAACTCCCAAACTGCGATAAGAGATTTGTTGTTATATGTTATCGTTACAGGTCCATCGGGCGTTACTCAAGTGACAGACAGGCGTGTTATTAGGCCTGCCGGCATACCCGCTCGTACTTTTTCCGATAAGTCCGTTAATTTCACACCCGCCGCCGCCACGCAAGAAGCATGGGATTCAAATTACGAATATAAATATTATTACAACATTACATTTTCGGGTGTAACAAGTCTTGATATAGTTGAAACATTTGTTGCCCCTACCGCCCTATTGAGCAGAATGGCGCCGTATGTACAAACATCAACTAACCATATCAAAATTTGGTTAAGAGATGGTGCGCAGGTTCAATGCACATTACCATTGGTAATAACGAGGCCATACAGATGATTAGTCTTATAAATAATAATGCCAAGACAGGCAAGAAAAGAATTACAACAAACGGTACTAACATTGATGTTGCTACCGTTAGGTATGTTGATGTTGCAGTTCCTGCATCTGCGGTTGTCAGTGGGACAAAAAATATTACGGCAAACGGAACTTATGATATTACACAGTACAAGAATGTTGCGGTAAATGTAATTGGTCCTACCCCCCCAAGCGGAACTATTAGTATCACATCAAACGGAACTTATAATGTAACACAATATGCAAACGCTTCTGTTAATGTTCCTATTAGCGGAGAACTATATATTAGAAACGGAAGTGTAAGTATCCGTGAGGGTTCAATTCACGATGCAACGGTAAGTCTTGATGCCGTTGCAACAAGGAATGTAATATTAGTTGCCTCTGTCGTTACAAGAGGATATGACGATTTGATTACTCTTGAGGGAAGTAATAATAATACTTCTTGGGTAACTCTCGGTTCATCCTCTTCCGTAACAGGACACGCAATAAGATATACGCTAAAACCATCCGTTAAATATAGATACTACCGTGCTATTTTCTCAAAGAACGGTGGCTCTGCTACAACGGGTTTTTTAAGTGTAATCTACATAGGTCAAGCAAGTTAAGGAGAAATTATGAAATTAAAAATCAAACGGGTAACTCTTTCGGGTTCGGCAGAAGCGATCGCTTTTGAAAATCAAGCAAAAGGTTTTTTAGTTAAGAACTTTTCCGAAGCCCCTGTCTATGTTTCATTTGATGAAGAATTTGAAGATGATGAAGCAATTATGATTGAGGCAGGATATTGGCAGATTTGTGTAATTAACGAAAACGAAAATGCACAGGAACAGAATTACACAAACATTATTTATGTAAAAGGCACAGGGGATGTAGAAATCCAACTTGTGAACTTTAGATAATCGAAAGGAGAAAATTATGTCATTAGTTGATTTACACATTTACGGCAAAATCGGTGAAGAAAGCGGTGTCACTACCGAACCTCTCACAGTAACAGAAAACGGAACATACGAAGCCGAGGAAGGCAAAGCCTACACACCAGTTACAGTCAATGTTCCTCAACCAAGCGGAAGTATCTCTATCACAGAAAACGGTACTTATGATGTTGCTGATAAGGCGGAAGCAGTTGTTGAAGTTTCAGGCGGTGGTGAAGATACGCTCAATGCCTTTATCAATGACACCTTAGAGACATTTAGGAATAATGATATAACGAGTGTCAATGCAATCAAGGCTATGTTCAATAGCAAGACGGCATTAAAAACAGTCGAAATAAGAAGCATCGAAAATTTTGGAACATACAGACCGTTCTATGGTTGCACAGGGCTTAAAAAGGCTATATTTACATTGTTGAATACTCAACAGATAGATGGGGCATTTGAAAATTGTCCTCTTGAAGAGTGGGATTTCAGTGCCGTAACAAAAATGAATTTATTTTGCAATAACAATGCTTCCGAATGCAAAGTTGCCAAAAATAAAATTGAGTTTAGCGATTTTCCTGCCGTAACTTCTCTTGCTTCGAATGCGTTTAGGGGTTACAAAGGCGAAGAGATTGCAATTAACGCAACAACAATCGAACAATATTCGTTCTATAATTGCCCGAATCTGAAAAAAATAGAAATTCCTAAAGTAACTGCATTAGGTGGCAATGTTTTTACTCTTAGTCCAAATATTGAAGAGTTGATTATTGGAACTGATAATGGCGGTGTTGTTGTGCAGGGCAGACAGGGGATGCTTGATGGTACTAAAATTGCAAGGGGTAACGGATATATCAAAGTCCCTGCCGATTTAGTTGACTCCTATAAGTCCGCACAGTATTGGTCAACTTACGCTTCCCAAATTATCGCTTACACCGAATAGGGGCTTTAATGCCCCTTTTTAGGAGGTTAAAAATGAATAATCTTTTAATAACAATTCTTGTTGCATTGGCAATCATCGTGATTGCTTTTCTTTTGTCGGTCTTTTTGTTAAAGACAGGAATGTTAAAGAATTGGTACGATGTTATCGCTTGTTTCTCACGGATTGGATTGCCTGCGGGTGCTACACTTTTACTGCTAATCGGCAACGAATTTGAATTATACAAATGTGCTTCTGTGTCGGCTATCATTGTCGGTGCTTCCGCATTCATTGATGCAATTCTAATGGCTAATAGCAGTAAATACTTTAGCGATAAAGCAATCGTAGAAGCAGAAGATGCCGGCATTGTAGAATGAGAGCGGTTTTAAAATTCAAAGACTATAAGGGCAGAGAGTTAATCTCTGCTCTTTCACAAGGTCAAAAAGAGGGTACGCATATCAATTTGGTCGGTGCTAATGACTTCAAAGGTCGTGGAGCAGATGACAGAGTTGATTTATGCGCACCGTTTAATTGCATAGTCAAAGCGATAGCAGATGCAGATAACACCGTTTTCTTTCAATCCACGGATGAACAGGTTGAAACGCCATCGGGTATATATGATTACTGTTGGTTTATGTGTACGCATATCCGTGACACCGACAAGAAAAAGTTAGGTCTTAAAGTCGGCAAGAAATTCAAAAAAGGTGAAGTCTGTTATACAGAGGGCAATAAGGGAATTGGTAGCGGAAACCATATCCACATTGAACAAGGGTATGGTACTTTCAACGGGTCTAATT
>JAZLJE010000206.1:0-2991 GCA_045617705.1 Ruminococcus sp. | reverse complement strand
TTTCGCCTTTACGGTCTATCAATATATAGACTATGTCATAGGGTATTTGGTGCGGTATGTCGCAAGCCGTTTCCGTGTCAATGATTAAATATAAATGCTTTTTGCTCATCTTTTTTACTCCTTGTATAAGTGTTGAGATTTAGGGAAGCCTTTCGGCTTCCCTTTATAATTAGCCGATGAAATATGCGGTATACTCTTTCTGTGCTTTCAAGCCCTTGTTATTGACCGTATCGCGGATAACCTTTGCCGCCTTTGCGTTGTCAATGTATTTCATAGCGTTTGCGACCTGCAAAGCCGTAAAGTCTGTGCCGAGTTCCTCGTTGATTTCCGCCGTGGTTTTCGGTGTCTTTGTGAGTGCGGTCTTAATCTTGTTCGCCTTTGCAAGCGTTTCGGCACTTGCTCCCTTTGCCTTGCTCTTGCTCGGGTGTGCCTTGTTGTACTCCGCCTTTGCGGTCTGCGCGTCAAGCAAGGCTTGCGCTTTTTCGGCTATTGCTCGGCGCTTATTGTCCGTAAGTTCGATTTCGCCACTGGTAAGCGCAATAATATCCTTTGCAAAATCGGCGTAAGTGTATTTGTTGTTGGTCTTATTCATAGTATTTACTCCTTTTCAAAAATGTTTTTGTGTTTGTGTACTGTTGATAGTGTCCATACCGTTTTATGTCCTCGGATTTGAAAGGACGATTTTGTACTTTGTGCCGTCAATGGTAAAGTCCAAATCACGGTAGTTAGCCTTTTGCGGTAATGTAACGGTATCGGCTTTTGTGCGGATATACTCCACTATACCGTTATAAAGTTCTTGTTTGCTCTTCGGATATTTCTTGTTGTAACCGTTTGGAGATTTTGACCGTCCCGCCCGCTTTATTGTCTGTGCGTTTTTGCGTTGTTCGGGTGTTAAAAGCAAACTATCAAAGTCTACACCTTGGTCTATCAGAAAATCATATTGTCGCTCGGTTAATTTGCCTACGGCAGTTTCCGGGCTATCGCCGTTACTAATCCACTGATTGACCTTGTCGGTTAGTATTTTGACAAGTTCGGCTTTTGTCGCTCTCCTCTGTTGCGCCATATACTCACCTCACTTTCCGTATATATTATAGCATATGTTTAACGGTTTGTCAAGACTTTTTTGAAAAGTTTTCCAACAATTCCGTATTGCTATCAAATTGTCAATGTTCTATCCCTTTTCAGTATAGCATATCTTGCGCTTTTTGTCAACTACTTTTTGAAAGATTTTTAAGATTTTTTCGGTCTGTCGCAGTCAAGCCGTTTCCGATTTTCCTCTCTCATCTTTACAAGTAATATTATAAACGATTTTTCTTGAAAAATCAATAGGCAAAATGCACAAAATTACAGAGAATTAGGAAAAAGATTTTGTGCAATTTTTTTGAAAAAAACTCTTGACAAACGGCGAAAAGTGTGGTATAATTTTTCGGCGCCCCTCGGGCGCAAGCGGATTTTGGGAAGCCGAAGCGAGCAAATGATTATGCAGGTTTGTGCATAAATATGCAGCTGTGGGGAAATCTTAAATGCGGTCAGCCGCGTGGGTAGGCTGACCGCTCGAAAGAAAAAGAAGCCGATTACTCGACTTCTTCGCAGTAGTTATCTAAATCATCAAGAGCGTCTATTGCCGTACACGCAGATGACTGTATTTCTTCGGTGGTTGCTTCTTCATAGATAATAGTAACTAAGTGGAGCGCTTTCCGTAATATAATACATTCGTCGGCGGTTAAACGGATACCTTCTTTGTTAATTATTTTCATATTTTTACCTCCTCTCTTTACTATACTTGCAAAGAAGCCGATTACTCGGCTTCTAATTCGTAAAATCCGTCGGGTAAATTACAACAATTAAGTTTAGCAAGAGCGGTCGCAATACCAACATTTAAGTTAAGGGTTTTATCAAAAGTACATTTAGCAGTTGCCTTGCCCTTTGGGGTGCTAATAGTTACATTTGTTTTATCAATAGATATATTGTCGATATAATTATTTTCCAATGCGTTTGCGACTATTTTTGAACATTCTCCCTTAATTATATTAGGGTGCGCAGTATATCTGCGGAAGATTACGCTATCATTGTCGGTGAAGATTTCGAGGGGGGGCGCCATCTTTAATATTACACATTCGGCGAATTTCTTTGGGGATGACTACACGACCGAGGTCATCAATGCGTTTTACGATACCTGTTGATTTCATATTTAGTTATCCTCCGCTATTATTTTAAGTAATTTACACAAAGAATCAAATGCCGAGTCAGCGAGGTAGTAAATATCAGCGTCTTCGGTATTATTACAAATATTGTCGCATAAAAGGCGAGTATTTTTTATTGTTTCTATTTCCTCCTTAGTTAAGAAAACTTTTTCTTTACATTGTTGAATACGCATTTTGTTGTTTCTCCTTTCCCTTACTGTATTTATATTATATCACAAACTTTTGTGTTTGTCGACCCTTTTTTTAATTTCCTTTGAGAACTTCACGGATTGTAAATTCAATTTGTTCGTGGCTTGTGCAAAAGTCCGTATTCCAATTTGTTTGCATTTCCTCGCGATGTTCAGTATAGTGTCGCTTAATTTCAGCAACGGCACTGTCATAGCGTTCAATCGAACACAGCAGGCTGTATTTTGCGGCTTCAAGGTCTTTCTGCGCGCTTTCGCCGTCAGGTCTTGCAAGGTCACAGACTTTGAGTGCTTCTGCTTTGATGTAGGTCTGTTTGGCTTATTCCACAGAGTATTTAAGGCTTCGCCCCACTCAATGTAAAGGTCGTGCATTTTACTTTCCGCCCAATTCATCACAGGTTCATTCTTCTTTTTACCGAACATTGTTTTGTTCTCCTTTTCTTTACTGTACTTATATTATATCACAAACTTTTGTATTTGTCAATACCTAATTTATAATCTCTATTGTTTTGGCGATAATATCTTCAAGTTCTTGTACGGCGGTGGTGTGTGTGTTACAGAACTTTATCGCCCATTTGTTAGCGGCGGTTTCAAAGGGTATA
>JAZLJE010000205.1:0-1254 GCA_045617705.1 Ruminococcus sp. | reverse complement strand
TGATATTATTGATGCAACTTATGTTCAGAAAAAACTTGCAAGTATGATTACAAAATTCCCTGCCGGTGAGAAGTATTATTATTAAAATATCCTCAATATCGAAGCCCTCAAGTAATGGAAACACCCCGCCGAAGCAATCGTTTCGGGGGGGTTTCCATTTTATATTTTTACTATTTCTATATCCTTATAGTTTTGTTGAAGTGTTATATCCTTTGCTATATCTTCACTGGCATAAAGTGTCTTTTTTTCGCTGTCCAGTATTGCGACAGCAATATCCTTTTTGTTCTTCAAAAACTCTTTGCTCTTATCTATTCCCATAACAAAAATCGCTGTGGAGTAGGCATCGGCAAGTGCTGTATCATTCGAAAAAACGGTAACGGATGAAATATCGCTTTGTGAGGGCTTTCCTGTTTTCGGGTCCATTATATGGTGATACTTTTTTCCGTTTTCTTCAAAAAATCTTTGGTACGCGCCGGAGGTTACGGCACTTTTGTACTTCATATCCACTGTGCAGAAATAGTCACCAACTTCATCGGGATAGGTAATGCCGACTTTGTAGGCTGTGCCGTCGGGCTTTTTGCCGACAAGAACGATATTACCGCCTAAATCAATTACGGCAGAAAGGTTTTCTTCTTCAAATATCTTTGCTACCTTGTCGCCTATATATCCCTTTGCGATAGCAACTAAATCAATATAGACACCTTTTTCGCACTTTACCTTTTTGTTTTCAAGTGCGACTTTTTTATAATCGACAAAGTGCAAAGTTTCTTTTATCTTTTCATCAGCAGGGACTTTATAATTTTTATCGATAAAGCCCCAAAGTTTCATTATCGGATATACGGTGATATCAAACGCTCCGTCGGTATCTTTTGATACATTTTGCGCAGTGTTCAGTAGCGACATTGTTTCGTCCGACACGGTGACAAAGTCTTCACTTTCGTTTATCTTCTTAACATCGCCGTCTTTATTGACGGAGAAAAGTTCTTCGAGCCTTTGTATCTCTTTTTTTGCTTTGTCTGTTGCATTTTGTGCCTTTTTTTCGTCACCGTATACTTTGAAAGAAATCAAAGTATCGAGGGCATACATTTCGTCAGTATAGGGCGTATCATCATTTTCACAGGAAACAAAGGTCAAAGCGATAACGACAATAATAATTGCCGACAAAAGTTTTTTCATATCATTTACCCCTGCATTTATCAATTACCATTTGGTAGTAAGGCAATAACTCAAAACCCATTCGCGAATACAGTCGCA
>JAZLJE010000204.1:0-1995 GCA_045617705.1 Ruminococcus sp. | reverse complement strand
ACTTTTTACTGGCGGCGCCGGTATTCACGGCGGTTCTCACAAAGTCGGCTGTCTTACGCTTCCTATGTCGAGTGGTAACACAGACAGGCAAATTCAATTTATGATGGATTTGAATGCTACAATAATCTGTTGTACTCCTTCATACGCCTCATATATCGGTGAATGTCTCAAAGAAAAAGGCTACAAACCCGAAGACAACAAACTTCGAATTGGTATCTTCGGTGCTGAACCTTGGACTGAAGAAATGCGACACGATATTGAACAATCACTCGGTATCAAAGCATACGATATCTACGGACTTACCGAAACAAGCGGTCCGGGTGTTGCTTTCGAATGTTGTGAGCAAAACGGTATGCACATCAATGAAGACCACTTCCTTGCGGAAATTATAGACCCCGATACGGGCGAAACTCTCAAAGAGGGCGAAAAAGGTGAACTTGTATTCACTTCCCTTGACAAAGAGGCTTTTCCCCTTATTCGTTATCGCACTCGTGATATCTGTGTTCTTTCCCGTGAAAAATGTTCTTGCGGAAGAACATTTATAAAGATGACAAAGCCGATGGGAAGAACAGATGATATGATGATTATTCGCGGAGTTAATGTATTCCCAAGTCAGATAGAAACTGTACTTCTAAACTGCGGATACGCTCCGAATTATCAAATCATAGTTGACAGAGTGAACAACACCGATACTCTCGATATCTATATCGAAATGAGTCCCGACAACTTCTCGGATACGGTTAAAGAAATTTCGCGCCGTGAGAAGAAACTGCAAGTCGAAATTCGCACAATGCTCGGTATTGGCCCGACTGTCCACCTTGTTGCACCGAAAACAATCGAACGCAGCGAAGGCAAGGCAAAAAGGGTTATTGATAAAAGACGCAAATACGGTATTACAACATAAACGGAGGAAAAATTATGGCTATCAGACAATTATCAATTTTTGTTGAAAACAAAGAAGGTACACTTCGCACTATTACAGATGCTCTTGCAAATGCAAATGTTGACATTCGAGCAATGAGCATTGCAGATACACAGGATTTCGGCATACTCAGGCTCATTGTTTCAGACAGTGAAAAAGCAAAAGAAGCACTCGAAGATATCGGCTCATTTACTTCTATCACAAATGTTGTCGGCATTGCCGTTACCGATGAACCGGGCTCACTTGCAAAAGTTGTCAGTATTCTCACAGACAACCACATCAACATTGAATATATGTATACTTTCATTACCGTTTCAAAACAGTATGCCTATGTTGTACTTCGTGTTGAAGATAATGAACTTGCAGAGAAAATCCTTACCGAAAATTCTATCAAATTATTTACTGAAGCAGATATATTCAGAGAATAAGGGGGCTATTATGAAAAAATTACTACCCCTGCTGATATGCGTTATGCTTCTACTTTGCTCTTGTGCAAAGTTAAGTCCTACGCTCAATGTCAGTCTGTTAGACGGAGATACTTCAAAAAGCACAAAGCAACTTGTAAAGGCTGTTGATGACGAAAAATATCCCGTAAAAGTTAGAATTACATACGAGGAAAACAGCGTTAAAAGAGTTTGTGAAAGCACTGACTATGCTGTTATTATGTCTGTTTATGATGCTCTTTCGAAAATTGATATCAACAAACAAACTGATGACAGTATGAAAGACAGCAAACAGACTATCAACTTCATCTTAAAAGATGACAGCGAATGTAAGTTCAAATTCGAAGGTGAAACACTTTTCAAACTTGGAAATGTCCACTATTCGATTTCTGATTATCAAGACTTGTTTGACTATATTCACACCTTGGAATTTACAGTCAAAGAATAAAAACTAAACCTCGGTTGACTAATACTCAACCGAGGTTATTTTTATAACAAAATTCCTATGTACTTGTCTATATCAAAAATATCGAGGGTGCTGTCTTTTTTCAGATACAGGGGATGATGAGGATGACCTTTTTTTGATATCTTCCCTACGCTGTACCAATTTGCATTAAAGCGTTTTGAAAT
>JAZLJE010000203.1:0-5252 GCA_045617705.1 Ruminococcus sp. | reverse complement strand
GGCTAATTCAATTTGGCTTTGGGGCGAAGGCACAAAACCGAAACTCGACAGTTTCTACAGTAAATTTGCGAAGAAAGGCAGTATGATTTCTGCTGTTGACTTGCTAAAAGGTATCGCAATTTGTGCCGAAATGAACTCTGTTGATGTTGACGGTGCAACTGGTTATATTGATACCAACTTTGACGGAAAATGCAAGGCTGCTATAGACGAATTCAAAAAAGGTCAGGACCTTGTATATATCCATGTGGAAGCACCAGACGAATGCGGACACAGGGGAGAGCCCGAAAACAAAATCAAATCCATTGAGTTGATAGATGAAAAAATTCTTACTCCCGTAGTTGAATTTCTAGAGGGCTATGATGACTTTGCTGTTTTGGTATGTCCTGACCATCCGACACCGCTGAATATCCGTACCCATTCATCAAAAGCCGTTCCGTATTTGATTTATTCTTCAAAGGATGAAATTGATTCCAAAGTCGAAAATTTCAACGAAGATACCGCATCAAAAACAGGAAACTACATCGAAAAGGGTTTTACAATGATGGACTATTTCCTCAAAAAATAGTAAAAAGAAGAACAAAAGAAAAATTAAAAAGTAAAAAGTCGCCATCTTTCATAGGAAGTTCCCTACTTTTTGTTAAACAAATTTTAATTATAATCAATTTGATTTTCTACCATATTCATTTAATAGTTTATACCAAATTTGCAGGAAAAATCATTTTTCCGTTACTAAACATTGACTTCAAAGAAGCATTAATGCATGAAACATCTGTGGATACTGTTTCGTCTGTAAAATCAACATCATATATAACAAAGTCAGCAGATTTTCCTGTTTCAATACTTCCGAGATTATCCTCTTCTTTTAATTGATAAGCAGGTGTGCGTGTTATGCACTTTAATGCTTCTGTACCTATTAAGCACTCTTCTTTTCCTCTTATTTCATCAGGATACATTTTTAACATTTCATCAGAAAAAGATTTATAATTACTCGAAATTACTGCAGCAGTCGGGTCTTTTCTTGTTGCAGAGGCATATACAAGTTCCGGAACAGTTCCAAAACTATCTGTATGAAAACTTGTTGTTACGCCGGCATCAATAAACGATTTAATCTTATACATTTCTTTTGCTTTTTCTTCGCCGTATACTTTTATTTCGTCACCTTTACTTGATGCTTTCCATGTAGACCACAATGGATTTACAACTGCAATAACTTTATTATCTGCAAAACGCTTAATCATATCGGGAGTTTCAAAAGATAAATGTGCTAATGCATTTCTGGCATCAACATCAGGTAACTCTTTAAGCACCGCTTCATAACAATCAAGCCCATAAGTGGCAGCGCCTTCACCTATTGCATGCATATGTACTTGCAGTCCCTTTTCGTTTGCGTACTTAATAATTTTGATAAGTTCATCTTTCCTGTCGTTGTTCCAGCGTATGTAACCATAATAGTCATCGCCTTTACCGGCATCAGGCGTATACGGATTTAATGTCCAACATGTTAAGGCTTCAACAACTCCGTCGAGAAATATCTTTATACCCGTGATTTTAAAATAATCATTATCACATTTTTTTGATAGTTCTTCTATCTTTTCTACTTCTTTTAATGGTTCTTTGCTGACATCGGCAATTTCACAAAGGGCACGGAATTTGATTTTTAACTTTCCTTCATCAGCCAGTTCTTGGAATGCACTTACCATCGGAATTTTTTCAGTTTCAACAATTCCTGCATCACAAACAGTAGTAAAGCCTTGTTTTATTATTTCATTTTGTCTTGTCAAAATGAATTCTTTAATATCGTTTTTATCAACTGGAATCCATTGAAAAACATCAAATCTCGGGGTTTCAACTAAATATCCGGTAGGCTCACCGTTTTCATCTACTTTAATTCCATCTGTACCATAGGTGTCAATCAAATCTTTAATATTAAAATAGTCAATAGCCTTTTGATTTAAAATTGCGGCATGTCCGCCACCACCGCCTATAACCACCGGAACTTCACTTGATGCATATTTATCTAAAACTTCGTGAGTCGGAGGGTCTTCGTCATTTTCATGAAGCCAAAATCCAAAGCCTTTATATATCTCTTGTCCGGGATTTTCTTCAATGAATTTTTTCATAGTTTCAGCATCTTGACGAAGCATATCATCGGGAGATAGCATAGATCCGTTAAGTAGCATAGTAGACAAGATACCCACATGGCTATGACCGTCAATAAATCCTGGATAAATTACATTATTATCATAATCACATTTTGCAGTATCTTTTCCTATGTATTTTTTTGCATCTTCACGATTTCCTACAAATATGATTTTTTCGTCTTTTACAGCAACCGCTTCTGCGATTGTGTTGTTATCATCCATTGTAACAACTTTACCATATAAAACTTCATCTGCAACTTCTGGCGAACTGCATCCGACTATACCTAAACTCATAAACAGTAAGGTTACTATTAAAACAAACGCAATTATTTTTTTCATATTTTTCCCTTCTTTTAGATAATAAAATGATAATGAATAATTAATATGTAATATCAGAAAGTTTGGAGCGGATAACGGGGCTCGAACCCGCTACATCCACCTTGGGAAGGTGGCGCTCTACCAAATGAGCTATATCCGCATTTTTTAAAAGTATAGTTCATTTTATAACATTAGTCAATAAAAAAAGATTCCATTTTTCCAAAAAGGTAGAAATAAATATTTTTTTGTGTTATAATCCTTTTATCAACTTTTGGAGCGTATTATGGATTTTTCGGTAAAATCTTCACAATGGAGTTCGGTTTTTGCTGTGCCTTCGTCAATAGTTGAAGAACATTTGAAACTTTCAAGCGAGTCACAACTTAAAGTATTACTCTACATTTTGAAGTATTCACAAAGCAACATAACTGAAAAAGATATTTCAAATGCCCTTTCTTATTCCGAAGAGGAAGTCAAAAATGCTATTGACTTTTGGTGTGAGAGAGGAGTTTTATCCTGCCCTGAAAAACAAGAAGAAGAATTACCGAAAATCGAAGAAACCAAAATAACATCTCAAAAGAAACCGATTTTGCGTATGCAAAAACCCGACCACGCCTATGTAGCCAAAAGGCTTTCCGAAGATAAAAACCTTTCGGATGTTTTGACTGATGCACAGATGTTATTATCAAAACCTTTGTCATCAGGTGATGCTCAAAATATCGTTATGCTCTACGACTGTTACGGACTTCCCTGTGAAGTCATTGAAATGCTGATTTCCTATTGCGTCAGCGAAGGCAAGGCAAATATGAATTCTATTGTAAAAACCGGTATCAAATGGGCAGATGAAGAAATTTTCAGCGTAGAACTTGCCGAAAAGAAGATTACCGAGTACTCAAGGTCTTCAAATGCTTTTACTAAAGTTGCACGTATATTTGGTATAAAACTCATCGGTAATCCAACGAAGAAGCAACAAAAATTTGCCGATACATGGGTAAATGAATGGCATTTTTCCGATGAAATGTTGCTCGAAGCGTATGAGCGTTGCGTAAATACCAAGGGCGTTTATGACATCAGTTACATAAATGCGATTTTATCAAAATGGTATGCAAAAGAAATAAAATCTCTTGATACCTTAAAAGACTTTGAGTCCAAAACAAGAACGAAGAAATTAAGCAAAAAGCCTAAAAGTTCAGTCAACGACCCGAAGAATACCGCATTTGATATAGAATATTATGAACAACACAGTTCATTAGATGATTAGAGGTGAGTTTATGTCATATTCACAGGAAATTTATAAAACAGCAGATGAAAAAATGAATGAAAGACATAATTCTGCATTAAGAGAAGCAGATAGAAGAAAAGAAGAGTTATATGCAAAAAATCCTCGACTTTCAGAAATAGACACAGAACTTTCTCAAATCGGTGTAGAAACTGCAAAAGCCGTTTTGACCGAAAAAGGTGATGCAAAAACTCTTATTAATTCTTTGAAAGAAAAAAGCATTGCCCTTCAAAATGAATACAAAGAAATTTTGAATGATATGGGATATGAAACCGCCTATCTTGATGTCCATTTTTTCTGTGGAAAATGCAACGATACAGGTAAATATGAAATAAACTCAAGAACAGTTTTTTGTCAATGTTATAAAAAACTCTTGTCCGACTGTGTCTGTGAACAGTTAAATTCAATTTCGCCCTTAACACTTTCAACTTTCGATACATTCAATTTATCGTTATATGATGATGTAACCGACGAAGAAGGCAAAAATCCATATAAAACAATGGTGAAAATTTTTGACTTTTGCGAGAAATTTGCGAATGATTTTACTCAAAGTTCAAAAAGCATTTTGATGAAAGGGCAAACAGGGTTAGGCAAAACTCATTTGAGTCTTGCTATTGCCAATAAAGTTATAGAAAAAGGATATTCAGTAGTCTATGTTTCCGCCCCTGATATTTTGTCAAAACTCGAAAGAGAGCATTTTTCAGGCGGATATAGCGACGAAAATAATACTTACCGTTCACTTATCGGTTGTGACTTGCTGATTATCGACGACTTGGGAACTGAATTTTCTACGCAGTTTACAAAGTCGGCGATATATAATGTTTTTAATTCAAGAGTACTGCAGAATAAACCGATTATTATGAATACCAATCTTTCTGTTAATGAACTTGTCGAGATGTATTCATCAAGATTTTATTCAAGAGTAATCGGCAGTTGTTTCCGACTTGATTTTATCGGGCGAGACATCAGAACAAAACTTTAAAATATTTTACGATTTTTCTTGACATTTAGACTTTATATGGATATAATATTGTTTGTGCATTGCGGAATTGTGTAAGGGTAGCACAGCAGACTCTGACTCTGTATGTCTGGGTTCGAATCCTAGTTCCGCAGCCAGCGGCCCCGTGTATCGGGGCTGTTTTTTACCGAGGTGTAGCGCAGTTTGGTAGCGCGCTTCGTTCGGGACGAAGAAGTCGTGGGTTCGAATCCCGTCACCTCGACCAATAAGCAAGCCTTATGGCTTGCTTATTTTTTTTTTTTTTGATGACGGGATTCGAAAGGGCGTAAAGAAAACAGTTCGGTGAACTGTTTTTAGCCCGTGGCGTTGATAAAGCGTAAGATAAGAAGCGTGCAAAAGACGAGATGAATTTTTGTAAAGATTATTTTAGTCACCTCGACCAATAAGCAAGCCTTATGGCTTGCTTATTTTTTTTTTTTTTTTTGATGACGGGATTCGAAAGGGCGTAAAGAAAACAGTTCGGTGAACTGTTTTTAGCCCGTGGCGTTGATAAAGCGTG
>JAZLJE010000202.1:0-5821 GCA_045617705.1 Ruminococcus sp. | reverse complement strand
TTTTCTTTGGTAGTTAAGAGGGAAACGCGGATTAAAAACATTCCTTGTTTCCCTTGCTGAATGATTATAAGGGTTGTGAACCGCATCAAGGGGAGAGTATTTTTTGCAAGCAAAAAATCTTCCTCTATTCCCTTGACACGGACGAAGTGTATCGGCTACCCGTTTATGTATGGCTCGTTTTTGTGTTGTGTTTTTAGTGCATCGGGGCTATAATTTTTTTTGAAAAAACATCACTTTTTTTATTAAATGTGTTGACATATACAGACATATATGCTATACTATAATCGTGGTAAGGAAATAGATATAGTCCTCGCGGTGAGGACGGAAAGGACTTCAAATGGTTAGTAAAGCAAAGAGATTAGCCTTTCTTAATAACAAGGGCGGTGTAAGCAAATCAACCTCTATCTTCCACATAGCGGGCGAACTTGCACACAGAGGCTACAAGGTGTTGGTAATTGACCTTGACCCACAAATCAATTCATCAAGAAGTTTACTCAAAAACAATGAGGTTTTCGGTGAGGTTCTTAAAGTTTTAGAGGCAAATGCTGATAAGGAACTTGAGGGCAGACACGAAGAAAAAGAAATCGCCAAGACAATTTACGGATTTATGAAAGGCGAATACGAACTCGATGAGGTTGTATATCAAGCCTATTTCGTTCCGTACAATGGTATCAAGCCACAGTATTTCGGTGTTGATGTAATCGCATCTGATTATGAACTTGATAGGGCTTCAAATCTTGAAAATGTTGACATACAGTTTGAACTTGATGAATTCATCAATGCAAAGGGTTATGATTGGGTGCTTATTGATATGCCACCAAGCAATACCGCTATCAATGATATTTGCTTTAGGCAGATAGCCCATTCCGTTATTTGTCCTTTTTCATCGGACGAATACTCACTTGACGGATATAGCAGATTGATAGGCTTGACCCGTCAGCATCAGTTAAATGTTGTTGGTACATTCTTATCAAACTACGAGCCTTGCGGTGTAGATGATTTAATTAAAGAGGCTATGGAACAGTTTGATAACTACATACCTACACCGATAAGACATTCGGTAGACATTAAAGAGGGTAGAATGATGTGCAAGCCAATGCAATATTACCACCCGAGCAATGCAAAAACTATTAACCCCGCAAAGACAAGAAGTGCAAAGTGCTATGAGGCACTTGTTGATGAAATCATAAAGAGAATAGGAGAATAAGACAATGGCTATTAAGAAAGGTTCAGTAAACTTAAATACAGAGGCAATCGCAAAGAAGAGCAACGAATCAGCAAAGATTGATTCAGTAATCAAGAGTATCGCTATCAGCGACCTTGTTCCAAATCCCGAAAACACTTTCAGAAATGAGAGCGATTCTGAAAAGGCAGAAATCAGAGAACTTGCTGATACAATCCTTTTAGTAGGTTGGCAGAATGGAGTAAACTCACCAAAGGTTTTCCCTACAGATAATGGTAAGTATATGCTTGAAAGCGGTCACAGAAGATATTGGGCTATTTGCTTACTTAATGAATCGGGAGAGTACAAGGCGAAATTCGGAAGTGACATTGAAAGAATTGAATGTGTTGTTTCTACCGCTACAGACCCGCTTACATTGATTATATCAAACATTACTCGTAAGCAGAGCATCGGAAACAAGGCTCGTATGATTGGTTCAGCAATCGAAATGTACGAAAAGAAATTCGGAAAGAAGCCTACAAGAAAAGAACTTTGTACTCTTGTTTCAGCCGAGGGTGTTTCAGAGGCTAACATTGACAGATACAAGGCTTTCCTCACTTTCCCTACAGACATTCAGGCTTATGTTGATTCCGAAAAGGGCGGTATGCACTATCTTGACAATGGTTTTCAGACACTTGCTTATGAAGTGCAGAAAAAGGTTATCCTCATTATTGAAGAGGCAAGAGCCGAGGGCAGAAATGCAAACCGCGACTTCGTAAAAAAAATTGTTGATTTTGCAAAAAACGGCAAGACAAGTTGGGAAGAAATCAAGAAAGAACTTGATTTTATGAATCCACCTACAAGCCCTCTTAATGAAGCATTAAAGGGTCAGACATTCGGTATCAATGCCGAGCCGAGCGAAAGCCGTTCCGATGATGATACACACGGAAACCGCAATGATGAAGTTGCTCACGATACAATGTCAGACATTGCAGATGAAATCGAGGCAGATGCCAAGGCAGAGAAAGAAGCCAAGGAAAAGCACACAAAGACCGCCGAGGAAAAGAAAGCCGAGGTTGGTGCGAACATCACAAAGGGCATTTCCAATGTTGCAAAAATGCTTGATGCAGACTTCTTCTCATTCGATAATGATGCCGTTGCATTTTCCGATATTATGAGCGGTATTACAACTATTCTTGACAGATTAAGCCAAGAGGCGGTATCGGAAGAGTGGAGCGATGAAGCCCGCGAAGCCTTAAAGAAAAACTTCAAGATGCTTACAAAGAATATTGAAGAGTTCAACAAGACGATTAAGGAATTTTCAGAATAAGTCCTTTTTCCTATATCACACCACAAGCCCCTATCAAGCCGATAGGGGCTATTTCTTTACTCGCGGTGAGGAATTCCACCCCCAAGTATCACAAAGCCCTAAATCAGCCCCGCAGAGCGCGTGAGAGGCATTTGACCGCTCGCCTAATGTCGGCTCGCGGAACAACGGAAGAAAGTCTGATAATCAATCAGCCTTTCCTTTAATGATAAACAAGCCGTGAATTACTCACGGCTATTTTAAGTGCAAGGGATAATTATAACTCTCCGAGGGTAAGTATTTTATCCTTGCTTCGCTTCGCTACGAATAGGACGGGGCGGTGAGAAGCCCGCCCAAAAGATTTTTTCTTTGGTAGTTAAGAGGGAAACCCGAATTAAAAACCTTTTCGTGTTTCCCTTTGCTGATGATTATAAAGGGTGCGAGTTGTATCAAGGGGAGAGTATTTTTCGCAAGGCGAAAAATCTTCCTCTAATCCCTTGACACAAATTTACTTTGTCGGCTACACGAAAACTTCTTGTTTTTTTACATTTTAGTGTTGACATTTACAGACATATATGCTATAATCTTATTGTAAGGTAAAGATAGGTTAGCCCTTGTGGTTAGGGGCAGAAAGGACTTCTAATGTTTAACGAATTTTGTAACAATGTGGTTGCTCATTTTGAGCAGAAAGGCTATACAGTTGCCTTTGTTGATGTAGCAAAAAATAATGTAGTAAGAAATGGTTTCACTATTTGTAAAAAGGGCGAGCGAGTATGCCCTACACTTTATCTTGATGATATTTTCAAGCATAATACAAGTGTTGAAAATGCCCTTGCAGAAATTGAAAAGATTTTAGCAGAGCAGACGGATATGCAGACTAATTTATCAAGTGGAAATATCCTTGATAGATTTTCCGTTGATAATCTTTTCGTGAAAGTTGTTTGTACCGAAAGCAATAGCGAATTATTGCGTGATACAGTTTCAAGACAGTTTCTTGACTTGTCTATCGTTCCTTATTTTCTTATTCCTTGCGATTTTGATAATGGTATTGCAAGTGCTAAAGTTACAGACGGACTTTTAGCAGAATTGCACTTGTCGGTTGATGAAGTTATTGAAAAGGCTATCGAGAACACCGAAAAGAATTTAGGACAGTTTGAGATTAAGGGTATGACAGAAACCTTATTCCATATCCTTGTAGATTTACAGGGTATGCCGAAAGAAATAGCACTTGCTATGTTAGGTTTATCAAGTGAAGATTTTACGGAATTGAGAAACGAGCCTATGTATATAGGTGGAAATAAAAAGGCTATGTATGGTGCAAGTATTATGGTATGTTGCAAGAACAAAATCAAAGACCTTGCAGAAAGCCTTGATATTGATTTATACATTTTGCCTTCAAGTGTTCACGAAGTTATCCTTGTGCCTTGTGTGGACAATATCGAAAGAGAGTATTTAGAAAGTATGGTATGCGAAGTAAATGCTACCGAAGTTGCCGAAGAAGATAGGTTGAGCAACACAGTTTATGTATATCGCAGAGATACCGATACAGTTGAAATTGCAAATATCTAATATCTAACAATTCCATAAAACTTACCTTACAAAAGGGGGCAGACCATAAAGGTTGCCCCTATTTTCTTTGCCCGACCACCCACCCCAAAGGAACGCAAAGGAAGAAAGCCCGACAATCAATCGGTCTTTCCTTGATGATAGGCGAGCCGTGATAACTCACGGCTCTTCAAATACAAGGGATAATATAACTCTCCGAGGGTAAGTATTTTAATCTTGGCTTCGCTTCGCTACGAATAGGACGGGGCGGTGAGAAGCCCGCCCAAAAGATTTTTTCTTTGGTAGTTAAGAGGGAAACGCGGATTAAAAACATTCCTTGTTTCCCTTGCTGAATAATTGTAAGGGTGTGAATCCGTATCAAGGAAAAGAGTATTTTTCGCAAGCAAAAAATCTTCCTTTTATCCTTGACACGGGCGAGGTTATTTACTCACGGCGAGGACATTTCAAAATTTTATTTTATATATTTATGTTGACATTTACAGACATATATGCTATAATCTTATTGTAAGTTAAAGATAGGTTTAGTCCTTGTGGTGAGGACGGAAAGGTTAGGTTTTATATGAACAAATTTGGTTACAAGAACACTCTTAAAATTCATTCTTTGGGCGAGGAACACGAAGTATTTTTTGGTATCAATTCCTATGCCAACAACGGCAATGTTGCTATCAATGTTATCACTACCGAGGGCGAGCCGTGGCAGATGCTTACTGTCAATATCGGCAAACTTCCTTATGGCTATGCTTGCCTTGATACCAACAATACTTATAGTGATATTATCGAAGTGCTTGAAGAAAAGGGCTTAATCAAGAGCGAGGGAATCTATGTTCCGAGCGGTTTTTGCTCATATCCCGTATATCATTTGAGCGATGATTTCTTAACCGAGTGGTGCGTAGCATAGCACCACTCAATGAAAGGAGATTATGAATTGCATAAAAATATAGTGGGGGTATAAAGCCCCCACGGAAAGGCTTATTATGAATAAAATTTTTACTGATACTGAATTAAAGGAATTTTTGGAGCATATTGATTGTGCCGTGCGGTTGCAGAATCCAAGAGTATTTTTAACCGCCACACAGAAAACATTGCTTTCACTTGATTATGATTTTGAGTGGGTAAATGGAGCATTTGTTTCTCATTATGAGGAATTTTTTAAGCAAAAAGATATGAGATATTTTTCAAACATATCTCATATCAAAGAAGATGTACTGAATGAAATATCAAGTCAGTTTCCTCATTCTTTTTACCTTGTTGATTTAAGACGAGATATAAGCGATTTTCTTAACGGCTACACTCTTAACGATACCAAAGATGCTTACATATACCGAGAGAGTGATGATACCCCGTTTTTCGTTCCAAAGCCCGATTTAACTATTGAAGAATATGAGTTTTACACGGGGCTTGATATGGATATTGAATATGCTATATGGGGCGGTGACTACGAATAATAAAATGTTAATACTCACGGCGAGGATTTTCCCCGCCGTTTTTCTTTTCCGCGGGCGCAAAGGAAGAAAGCCCGACAATCAATCGGTCTTTCCTTGATGATAGCGAGCCGTGATAACTCACGGCTTTTTCAGATACAAGGGATAATATAACTCTACCGAGGGTAAACATTTTATCTTTGCTTCGCTTCGCTACGAATAAAAGGGCGGTGAGAAGCCCGCCCAAAAGATTTTTTTCTTTGGTAGTTAAGAGGGAAACGCGGATTAAAAACATTCCTTGTTTCCCTTGCTGAATGATTATAAGGGTTGTGAACCGCATCAAGGGGAGAGTATTTTTTGCAAGCA
>JAZLJE010000201.1:0-3589 GCA_045617705.1 Ruminococcus sp. | reverse complement strand
ACCTTGCCTTTGATAGCGGCGTCGGTAAGAACTCTTGTGGTCTCCTGGAATGATGCGGCAGACAGGAAACTGTCTGTTGCAAGAGAAGCCTTTGTAATACCCAAAAGCAACTGTGTCCAAGTGGCTTCACTCAAGCCTCCTTCACCGTTTGCGATACGCTCACGAATTTGCTTGTTAGCATAAAGAACATCGTTGCGGTTATACATCTGACCGGGCATAAATTCGGTTGAACCGGGGTCGTCAACTCTGACTTTCTTGAGCATCTGACGGACGATAACCTCGATATGCTTGTCGTTGATATCAACACCCTGTAAACGATAGGTACTCTGTACCTCGGAAATAAGGTAATCCTGTACTGCGTTTGCACCGAGAATATCAAGAATGTCGTGCGGATTGATAGCACCGTCGGTGATTTTGTCACCCTTCTTAATCTGCTGTCCTTCTTCGACTGCAACTCTGAAACCAAACGGAATGAGGTAGGATTTCTCTTCGGATGTTTCTTTATTATATACAACTGCGTGACGGCTGTTTTTGATTTCTTCAAATCTGACTTCACCGTCAATTTCGCTGATAATAGCAAGGCTCTTCGGCTTACGGCTTTCAAAGAGTTCCTCAACACGAGGAAGACCTTGTGTAATATCTTCGGCGGATGCAACACCACCGGTGTGGAATGTTCTCATTGTCAACTGTGTACCGGGCTCACCGATAGACTGTGCAGCGATAATACCGACAGCCTCACCGACTGTAACAGGCTGGCCGTTAGCAAGGTTAGAGCCGTAGCACTTCTTACAAACGCCCTGTTTTGCGTGACAGCCGAGGATTGAACGAATTTCAATACGCTCAACACCGCTGTTGCAGATAATATCTGCTTCTTTGTCACCCATAAGAGTATCTTTGGATACAAGCACATTGCCGTTTTCGTCACAGAAATCGTGAACAAGATATCTGCCGATAAGACGCTCGTGCATACCTTCGATAACCTCTTTGCCTGCTTTGATGTCAAATACTTCGAGTCCCTCGGTTGAATGGCAGTCGTCCTCACGGATGATAACATCTTGAGAAACATCAACAAGACGACGGGTAAGGTAACCTGAGTCAGCCGTTCTAAGTGCTGTATCGGCAAGACCTTTACGAGCACCACGGGATGAAATAAAGTATTCGAGAATGTTAAGGCCTTCACGATAATTCGCACGAATAGGAATTTCGATTGTTTTACCGGAAGTGTTGGCGATAAGTCCACGCATACCTGCGAGTTGTCGAATCTGGCTCATACTACCACGGGCACCGGAGTCAGCCATCATATAAATCGGGTTGTATCTGTCGAGGTTGCCCTGCAACTTGTCGGTAACATCGTTTGTTGCCTTTTCCCAGATGCGGAGTACTTCTTCATAACGCTCTTCATCAGAACGCAAACCCATCATATATTCATCACGGATAGCATCAACATCGGCTTCTGCCTGTGCGATAATTTCTTTCTTTTCAGGCGGAATTTTCGCATCGCAGACCGCTACGGTGATAGCTCCGCGGGTAGAATACTTGTAACCTTGAGCCTTGATTTCATCAAGTACAACGGCAGTAACATCTGTTCCGTGAACTTTGATACAAGCATCAATAATCTTTCCGAGTTGTTTCTTTCCGACAAGGAAGTCAACTTCAAAACGGAAGAGATTTTCTTCTTTTGTTCTGTCAACAAAACCAAGGTCTTGAGGAATAGGACGGTTAAAGATAATCTTACCTACCGTTGTTTCGATAATACCTCTCTTGATTTCGCCGTCTATCTCAAGTTCACGGCGAACCTTGATTTTTGAATGGAGTGTTACTATACCTGTCTGGTAAGCCATAAGTGCTTCGTCAATATCTTTGAATGCTTTGCCTTCGCCCTTCTCGCCGTCTTTGTCAAGAGTAAGGTAATAAGAACCCAAAATCATATCCTGTGTAGGAACAACAACAGGACGACCGTCAGACGGTTTTAAGAGGTTTCCTGCTGCAAGCATCAAAAATCTTGCTTCTGCCTGTGCTTCTGCCGAAAGCGGTACATGAACAGCCATCTGGTCGCCGTCAAAGTCGGCGTTGTACGCTGTGCATACAAGGGGATGAAGTTTTAACGCTCTGCCCTCTACGAGTACCGGCTCAAAGGCTTGGATACCGAGACGGTGAAGTGTAGGAGCACGGTTTAGAAGAACCGGATGTCCTTTGATAACAACTTCGAGTGCATCCCAAACTTCGGGTTTAGCACGCTCAACCGCTTTTCTTGCGGCTTTGATATTTTGAACAGCCTTTGTTTCAACAAGGCGTTTCATAACGAAAGGTTTGAAAAGTTCAAGTGCCATCTCTTTAGGAAGACCGCATTGATACATTTTCAGTTCAGGACCAACGACGATAACCGAACGGCCGGAATAGTCAACACGCTTACCGAGAAGGTTCTGACGGAAGCGTCCCTGCTTACCTTTAAGCATATCGGACAAAGACTTTAACGCTCTGTTTGACGGGCCTGTAACAGGTCTGCCTCTTCTGCCGTTGTCGATAAGAGCATCTACTGCCTCTTGGAGCATTCTCTTTTCATTACGGATAATGATGTCGGGTGCTTCAAGTTCAAGAAGTCTTTTGAGTCGGTTGTTACGGTTAATAACTCTGCGGTACAAGTCGTTCAAATCGGAAGTCGCAAAACGACCGCCGTCTAACTGTACCATAGGTCTGATATCCGGAGGAATTACGGGAACTACATCAAGTATCATCCATTCGGGACGGTTACCTGAAATTCGAAAAGCCTCGACAACTTCGAGTCGTTTAGCAAGACGGACTCTCTTTTGTCCTGTTGAGCCTTCCAATTCCTCTTTGAGTTGTGTTGAGAGTTCTTCAAGGTCGATTTCTTCGAGCAGTTCTTTGATTGCTTCTGCACCCATACCTGCTTTGAAGTCGTCCTCATACTTTTCTCTCATATCTCTGTATTCCTGTTCATTCAGGAACTGCATTTTTTCAAGTTCTCTCGCATCGCCGGGGTCTGTTACGATATAACTTGCAAAGTAAAGTACCTTTTCAAGCATACGCGGAGAAATATCGAGCATAAGGGAAATTCTTGACGGAATACCCTTGAAATACCAGATATGAGATACAGGGGCAGCAAGTTCGATATGTCCCATTCTCTCTCTTCTTACTTTTGCTCTTGTGACCTCAACTCCGCAACGGTCACAAATTTTGCCCTTAAATCTAATTCTCTTGTACTTTCCGCAATGACATTCCCAGTCTTTTGTCGGTCCGAAAATGCGTTCGCAGAAAAGTCCGTCACGCTCAGGTTTTAAGGTTCTGTAGTTAATAGTTTCGGGCTTTTTAACCTCGCCGTATGACCACTCGCGAATTTGGTCGGGAGAAGCAAGACCGATTTTTATTGAATCAAAAACATTGTTATCCATCATCTTAAATCTCCTCCTTATTCTTCATCCGAGCCGAAGTCATCGTAATCGAGCATATCGTCCGAATCTTCGTATATCGAATTCTCATCAAACATATTACCCTCTTCGCTGTCTTCATCGAGGATAAATCCATCCATAGATGTCATTACCTGGTCTTCGTCGAGAGTTTCGTCATCATT
>JAZLJE010000200.1:0-5393 GCA_045617705.1 Ruminococcus sp. | reverse complement strand
ATTAAGTTTGAAGCCGAATTTTCTTAAAAGGGGAACTACTCGTTTGTTTGTAATATTGCTGTGTAGAGAAATAGTCCTCATTCCGTGTTCGAATGATACTTTTTCTGCTTCTTTGCACATTCGAAATGCAAACCCGTTTTTTCGATAATCAGGCAAAGTTCCGCAGAAAGTAAAATATGCTATTTTACTTTCGGTATCGTTACAGTAAAACATAATAGCGGAAATAATTTTTCCGTCTTCGACTATAGCGAGGGTATAGCCATATTCTACAATTTTTTTTGCAAATTCATGAAGGTCAACACGGGCAATCAATGAATCAGGCAAATAGGGTTCTATTTCATAGAGAAATTCCACTATTTTTTCAATATCTGTAAAGACTTCGATAGGATATTCTTTTTTAATGTCGGTATTATTAAAAGGCATAACTGACCTCGCACAAAGATTATTTTCCGAGTTCTTCTTTGATAACTTTCTCAATATTCGGTTGAGTCAGTCCGAAAATATTGAGCAGTTCTTTTGCAGGGCCGGAATAACCGAAACGGTCATAAACGCCTATTCTTCTAATCGGAACGGGGCATTCAGCAGATGTTACTTCACAGACTGCATCAGCAAGACCGCCGATAACATTGTGTTCTTCGATTGTAATAATCTTTCCTGTTTCTTTTGCGGCTTTGATGATGATATCTTTGTCAATCGGCTTGATTGTATGGATATCGATAAGGCGTACATTGATGCCTTCTTTTTCAAGATTTATAACAGCCTTTCTTGCTTCATTTACGGGAAGACCCGTAGCAATAACGGTGATGTCTGAACCTTCGTGCATAGTGATACCTTTTCCGAGTTCGAAAGAATAGGTTTCGGGGTCGTTGAAAGAGTCGATAGCAAGTCTGCCGAGTCTGATATATACAGGACCTTCATAAGCGATAGCGGCTTTTGTTGCTTCAATCATTTCGTAGTGGTCGGCAGGATTAAGCACAACCATATTCGGGATAGTGCGCATAATGCCGATATCTTCAAGGCACTGGTGAGTTGCACCGTCTTCGCCTGTAGAAATACCTGCGTGAGAGCCGGCAATTTTTACATTAAGATTAGGATAAGCAACAGAGTTTCTTATCTGTTCAAAGGCTCTGCCTGTTGCAAACATAGCAAAAGATGCGGCAACGGGAATTTTGTTGCAAGCGGCAAGACCTGCTGCAACGCCTATCATATTGGCTTCCGAAATACCGCAGTCAAAAAATCTATCGGGATATTCTTTTGCAAAAATAGAGGTTTTTGTAGCGGCAGAAAGGTCTGCATCCAAAACGACTATTCTGTCATCTTTTTCAGCGAGTTCACACAAAGCCTCGCCAAAACTTTCTCTGGTCGCTTTTGTAATTATCTGTGCCATAATCAACCCTCCAAATCTGCAAGTTTTGCTTTGAGTTCATTCAAAGCAATTTCGTATTCTTCGGCATTCGGGGCTTTTCCGTGCCAACCGACTTGGTTTTCCATAAATGATATGCCCTTGCCTTTTACTGTTTTCGCAATAATTGCTGTGGGCTTACCTTTGATTTCTTTTGCTTTATTCAAAGCATTTTCGATATCTTCGAAATTGTGACCGTCAATCTTTAATGTTTCAAAACCAAAAGCCTCGAATTTTTTGTCGAGAGGCTCAATGCCCGCAACTTCTTCGGTAGTACCGTCGATTTGGAGTCCGTTTGCATCGACTATGACAACGAGGTTATCGAGGTTGTTATGAGAAGCAAACATAGCGGCCTCCCAAACCTGACCTTCTTCACATTCGCCGTCACCCAAAACGGTATATACACGGTAGTCTTGATTATTTATCTTTGCGGATAAAGCCATACCGCAGGCAGCGGATATGCCCTGTCCCAAAGAGCCTGTGCTCATATCAATACCGGGTGTGCTTTTCATATCGGGGTGGCCCTGAAGCATAGCACCGACATGGCGAAGTTTCTCGAGTTCGTCAAAGTCGAAAAAACCTTTGAGCGCAAGTATTGAGTAAAGGCTCGGACAACAATGACCTTTTGACAAAACAAAACGGTCTCTGTCTTCCCATTGTGGATTAGCGGCATCGATATTCATTTCACAGAAATACAGGTATGTGAAAATATCAGCCGAAGACAAAGAACCGCCCGGATGTCCCGATTTAGCGTTAAATGTACCGATAATAGTGCCTATTCTCGCTTTGGTTGCAAGAATTTCGAGTTCTCTTTTTTGAGTCGGATTCATAGCAAAAGTCCTCCCGAAAATTTTTCGTATGATTTTCCTTGTTCATTTTATCATACAAAATGTGACCTATTTTTCATTTTTTGCAAAAAGGACAAAAATATAGAAAGAATAATCTTGAAAACTACAGGGAAAAATTGTATAATTATACAAACAAAGGGAGTGATTATGTGCTTCTTACGATTGATGTCGGTAACACTAATATAAAACTCGGTATTTTTGACGGAGAAAACCTTGTCCACGAATTTCGTTTTTCAACGGTTGTGAAAACTGCTGACGAATATGCTTTTGAACTGTTTTCTCTTTTTAATATGATGAAATTGGATGCAAAGAAAATTACAGGTTGTGCAATAAGTTCGGTTGTTCCTGCTGTTACCCACAGATTAAGTAAGGCTATTGCAAGTCTTATAAATGTTGAACCGCTTGTTGTCGGCCCCGGAGTGAAAACAGGACTTAACATTACGATTGACGACCCCTCGACTTTGGGTTCCGATTTGGTTGCAGGTTGTGTTGCAATGTCAAAAATGTATTCCACACCGTGTATCTTCATTTCAATGGGTACCGCTACCGTTTTGTCTGTTCTTGACAAAAACGGAAATATGTGCGGATGTATTATTTCGCCCGGTGTCAGAATATCTTTAAACGCGTTGACTTCTTCCGGTGCGTTGCTTTCGAGCGTTGCAATGACTCCGCCCGAACACGCAATAGGAAAGAACACAGGCGACTCAATCAAAAGCGGTATCGTTTTGGGAAACGCCTGTATGATTGACGGGCTTATTGAAAAAATCGAGGAGCAACTCGGTGAGCCTTGCTCTGTTGTTGCATCCGGCGGGTATGCCGAAACGGTTATCAAAATCTGCTCACATAAGATTGACATAAAAGACGACCTTATTATGCACGGTCTGCGTATTATCTACGAAAAAAATTCATAAAATATAAAGTCATATTTCAATGGGCGTCTTATCCTTACGGAAAGGCAGCAGGAGGATTATCTATGACAAACAAAAAATTATCAAATACAGTTTACCTTGTATCCCTTGCTATGCTGGCGGCAATTATTATTATGCTGACCTTTACGGGACTTGGGTACATCCCCTTGGGAGTAGGATTTACGGTTTCCATACTGACCTTGCCCGTTACTATCGGTGCGGTGGTTTTAGGACCTATGGCTGGAGCAATTCTCGGTCTTGTTTTCGGTATCACATCTTTTTTGACCTGTATACTCGGAATGGATGCTTTGGGTGCTTTATTGCTCACGGTATCCCCGATTAAACTCCTTGTTATGTGCATTGTTCCGCGAGTAATAACGGGACTTCTTTGCGGATATATTTTTAAGGGACTTCAAAAAATCGACAAAACAAAAATTGTATCTTTTGCCGTTTCGTCGCTTGCCTGTCCTTTGATGAACACCCTGTTCTTCCTTTTGACTTTGTGGCTGTTTTTCGGCAACGACCCTGCTGTTACGCAGTACACAAACGGTTCAACGAGTATTTTCGTTATCATTTTCGCACTCGGCGGAGTGAATGCAGTTATTGAAGCGGCGGCGGGACTGGTACTCGGCACGGCTATTACAAAATCACTTTCATCTGCAATAAAAAGAATACATTAAGGAGAGATATTATGTTTAGAGAAATCAAACCCGAAACTCTTGAGAAAACACCTTTTGAAATGATAGGAAAGGACTGGATGCTCATAACAGCAGGAGATGAAAATAAACTCAACACTATGACGGCATCGTGGGGTGCTATGGGCGTTTTGTGGAACAAAAATGTACTCATTGCTTTTGTCAGACCGTCACGATATACTTTCGATTTTCTTATGAAAAACGAAAAGTTTTCCTGCACTTTCTACAAAGAGGAATACAGAAAAGCACTTACCCTTTGCGGTACAAAAAGCGGTCGTGATATCGACAAAGTGAAAGAGTGTAATTTCACTCCCGATTTTTCAGAAGATGCACCGTTTTTTGATGAGGCAGACACAGTAGTAATTTGCAAAAAACTTTATGTTCAGCCGATGAAAAGCGAATTTGCACTAACAGAAGAAGTAAAGAAAAACTACAACGACGACAGCGAATACCACTATGTTTTCGTTGCAGAAATCCAAAAAGTGCTGAAAAAATAAGCAAACATAAAGCCTTGAACCTAATCGTTCAAGGCTTATTTTTTTCGTCTGTATTTTCTTTTTTGTTTTGAGTTTTCCTGCCGATATATATTCCGAGAAAAACAAGAACTACAATAAAAAGAAGGAGAGCAACAAAGGCTAAAATCATATTGATTTTATTGTTGCCTTTACTTTCAAAAAAGTTGTCTGTTTTCTCAACTTGAGTTTCATCATTTGTCGAAATTCTTGATTTCTCTGCAGACTTTGAAGTTTTGCTTTTCTTTTGCGTTTTTACTATATTAACCTTCTTGCCGTTTACGGTAATCTCACTTTGGAAAGAGTCTTCTGTATGTAGGTAATCAAGGTCTTCCGATACCGCCTCGATACATTCAACATCCATATAAGATGAGCCTTCTTTTTTGCTCTTAAACTGCAACGAACAGATACTGTCTTTGTTCTTGAAGTTTACTGCATCGGAAGATGCAAAAACGATTATAACTTCGCCTTTATCTTCCGACGACTTTACAAAAGCGTTGGCGTCAGTACAAGTGACATTTCTATACTCAAAACAGTTTTTGTCGTAAGAAACGGTAAACTCTGCAGAACACAGAGAAACATCGTTTTGTGCAACTATATCCATATAGAAAAGCCTGTTGTTATCTATATTCGTGTCACAGCAAAGTTCAAACGAAGTCGTACTTTCTGCACCGATATATACCGTAAATGCAGAAACAAACAGCAGGGCAAAGAATAAGGAAATTATCCTTTTCATATCAAAATACCGCCGTTTACCGAAAGGACCTGTCCTGTGATGAATTTTGCTTTGTCGCTGCACAAGAAAACGACGCTGTCTGCAACATCTTTAGGGGTACCCAAACAGGAAAGGGGAGTTTCATCTTTGAGTTCTTCTACTGCTTTTTCATCAAAACCGTTCATCATATCGGTCATAATCACGCCCGGTGCTATACAGTTGACGCGGATATTTGACGGCCCGACTTCCTTTGCGAGTGCTTTTGTAAGTCCGATGACACCCGCTTTTGATGCGCTGTAGGCAACTTCACAGG
>JAZLJE010000199.1:0-7202 GCA_045617705.1 Ruminococcus sp. | reverse complement strand
TGCATAGAGGCAGGGCCTTTTTCGCTTGCTTTGAATATCCAGGGGAATGAAAGGAAAAGTACAAACAAAACGATGGCGGCGACAGGAAAAGCCGTACCTTCAACCGTCTTCTGCTTATATGCACGCTCAAAGGAGAAACCTTTTTTGATAAAGAATATGCCGACCAAAATTCCGAGAATAAAGCCGACAAGACCGACAACGGCGTTGAGGTCGCCGCCGCCGATACGGATAACCATACGCAAAGGGCAACCGAGGAAAACAAGTGCCCCTACCATTACGATATTACCGAGTAAAAATCTGGTAAAAGGTGATGAACCGCCTTTTGCCTTAAACTCTTTTGTAAAGAGTGCAACAAGAAAAGCACCAATAACAATACCGATGATTTCGGGACGAATATACTGCACTACTTCTGCGTTATGAAGCGACAATGCACCCGCAATATCGCGCTCAAAACAGGCAATACAAAAACCCATATTCTGCGGATTTCCGAAATATGTAAGAAGAACTGCCGCAGCACCGATTACAAGTCCCGAAAGAATAACAATGAAATAGTCTTTTTTCTTACTCAAATATATCCCTCATTTCTTTTATGATTATTATATTCTATGCGTTATCTTTATAATAATATAACGCTTTGTAATTGTCAACCCTCTTGCCCCTCCTGACAGAGGAGGCAAGAGAGTATTTAGTGTTTAGTGTTTAGTTTTTAGTAAATATAAATCAAAAAACCTTGTAGCCTCCCCTTGCAAGGGGAGGTGGCAATCCAAAGGATTGTCGGAGGGGTAGTTTATACAAGTTTTTAGAAAAAATACAAATCAAAAAATCGCTTTGCTTTTTTCCCGAAATTATCAATTATCAATTACTCCGTACGCAGTGCTGTCACCGGGTCTTTCTTTGCGGCTTTTTTCGCGGGGATAAGTCCGCCGATAAGTGTCAAAAGCATACTCAAAACAATGAGTATAACCGAACTCGTTACGGGGATATATGCACTTACATCGGCAGATACAAGGGCGTGGATGATAGCGTTTCCGGGTATCAATAACAGCAAGGTTATTCCGATACCGATAATACCCGAACACAGTCCGACAATAATCGTTTCGGCTCGAAAAACGCTTGAGATATTCCTTTTTGAAGCACCCAAAGCACGAAGAATACCGATTTCCTTTGTCCTTTCGAGTACCGAAATATAGGTGATAATTCCTATCATTATCGACGAAACGACAAGAGATACCGCAACAAAGGCGATAAGAACATAGGAAATAACATTAACGATTGTTGTAACGGATGACATCAAAAGTTTAACCGCGTCGGTATAGGTTATTTTGTTTTCTTCGCTGACACGCCTGTTATATCTTTCAATACATTCCCCGATTTTATCTTTGTCTTCAAAACTGTCGGCATAGATGTCTATAGATGTCGGAGAGTCAAGGCTGACCACTCCGAAAGTTTTGAGATTGTCTTTGTATGTTGATACTTTAACATATTTTTCGTAGAAATCGAGCAGAACATCATCGTCGGCATTTTCAAGATATTTGTCGGTAAATTCGGCATAGTCCGACTCTGTCAGTTCTGCATTTTGGCTCATATTCGCCATATTTGCCATTTGAGCCATTTGAGCCTGTGCCTGTTGTATTTGTGCCATCTGCTCTTGCATCGCCTGTGCCTGTGCTTGCTGTGCCTGTGCCATTTGTTCCTGCATCTGTTGTTGCGCTTTTGCCATTTGCTCCGCCTGTTCTTTCATCGCTTGCTGTTCGGGCGTTAATGGAGTAGGCTCTGTCGGCTCTGTCGCTTCTTGTGTTTCTTTTTCGTCGTCGGATATTACATCGGGGTATTCGGAAATATCCTTCCTTGTTGCAGGTTGTGTCGGCATTTGTGGCATTGAAAATTGTGGAAAAGTGTTGTCGCCAGACGGCATTTCGTACTGCGACTTGAACAATTCTGCTTGGTCTTCTTCGGTCAGGTTTCTTGCAATTATCGTTTTGAAAAGATTAGCCTTTTCGGTAACGCCCATATTCGAGATATACTTCTTTGCGTCTGCGATTTTTTCCTTATCCGTTTCAGGCTCAAACTTCAAATTGTTCAGTACATTTATATCTTTGTTGTCCTTTTGGGCTTTGACAACATCGCTTTTTTCGGTGTAGTCAATCAAATATTTTGTAAGATATTGAGTATATCCGAAAACAGAGCCTATCAAAGAAGAGTCGTCATCATTCGGTTTTATTACACCCGTGATTTTCAATTTCAACGCTTTGTCGAGCAAGTCTTCGATTTTTTCGTTGTTTTCTATTCTCTCGAAAACACCGTTGTCGTTTTTCTCGTAGTAGTCGCATTCAGGAACGAGGTAGAATTCTTTTTTGCAGATTTCTTCGAAAGTCCACGCCTTGCTTTCGAGGTTGATTTCTTCATCTTTTTCGAGTTTTTTCATCATTTCTTTGTATTCTTTTGTCGGAAGAAAACCGAGTTGATAAAGAATAGATGCTGAAATTTCATTATTGTTGTCTGAAACGAGAACGACTTCATTATAGTTTTTCGGCATAGCACCGTAGAGAATATCGTACTTCTCGGAAATTGCCTTACTGATTTCGCCGTCTTTGTTTGACATCAATTCGGTAAAGTTGCTTTTTGACATAAAGTCGGACATTGACGACATCGAAGAACTGTTTGAACCTGTCATCGCCATAGTCGCAAGGGCCATTTTTTCTTCGTCACTTTCGGTGAGGGTACTTCCGTCTGTGTTTACAAGGTCTTTGTTATCGTCATAAGTATATATATCAAATTTTGTATCATAGCCGTAGGAAATACCGTTTTCACCGAGATACGGTTTCATATCGCAGTCGGGAGAGTCAAGATATTTTTTGAAGTCGGTAAGGTTGTTTTCTGTCAGCGAGTCGGCAAAACCCTGTGCCATTTCAAAGTCCTTTGTGTTTGAATATATCTTGCTTTTATCCTTGTGTTCGGCTGATGACTCCTTGCTTTTTCGACCTAATTCCATCATTCCCGAAAGGTCAAAAGATTGAGCCTTTATCTGAATGGGGTACGAAGTCATAGTGTCTTTTTGGATAGCATCAATATAGGCGTTGACACCGTTTGAAAGCGAAAGTATCAAAGCAATTCCGATAATACCTATTGAGCCTGCAAAAGAGGTTAAAAGTGTTCTGCCTTTTTTTGTACGCAGGTTATTAAAAGACAAAGCAAGAGAAGTAAAGAAAGACATAGATGCTTTCTTTTGTCTTTTCTCTTTCTTTTTTGGTTGTTCTTCTTTGACTTCTATTTCAAACGGGTTTGTGTCTTCGGTGATTTTTCCGTCTTTGAGTTTTACTGTTCTGTTTGCATACTCTTTGGCAAGGTCGGGGTTATGGGTTACCATAATAACAAGTCTGTCGTTGGCAACTTTTTTCAAAAGTTCCATAACCTGAACGCTGGTTTGTGAGTCCAAAGCACCTGTCGGCTCATCTGCAAGAAGGATAGTCGGATTGTTGACAAGGGCTCTTGCGATTGCAACCCTTTGCATTTGACCGCCCGAAAGTTGGTTTGGTCTTTTGTGAATTTGCTCAATAAGTCCGACTTCTTTTAGTGCTTCTTTTGCTCTTTGTCTGCGTTCTTTTTTAGATACTCCGCTGATAGTAAGAGCCAGTTCGACATTTGAAAGTATGCTTTGATGCGGAATAAGGTTATAACTTTGAAAAACAAAACCTATGGAATGGTTGCGATAGGTGTCCCAATCTCTGTCTTTATACTTTTTTGTAGATGTGTTGTTGATAATAAGGTCACCGCTGTCGTAGCGGTCAAGTCCGCCGACAACATTGAGCAAAGTCGTTTTGCCCGAGCCCGACGGTCCCAAAATCGCAACAAATTCATTATCACGAAAAGACAGAGAAACATCATCAAGTGCAGTTTGTACCAAATCGCCTGTTTTATATCTTTTTGTTATACCTTTTATTTCCAGCATATATATCTTCCTTTCAAAAGGTACTTATATAATTGACGGATTTTTTCCGTTTAAATCAAGAAGCCTCTCAAACGAGAGGCTTTATATTAAATATTCACCGAATAGTTCGGAGCCTCTTTTGTGATTGAAATATCGTGCGGGTGAGATTCTTTGAGTCCTGCTCCGGTGATTTTTACAAATTTTGCTTTGTTGTGGAGTTCTTCAATCGTCTTGCATCCTGTGTAGCCCATACCGGATTTTACTCCGCCTATCATCTGATAAACCGTGTCGGCAAGAGGTCCGCGATAGGGAACACGACCTTCGACTCCTTCGGGGACGAATTTCTTGTTGCTTGCTTGGAAATATCTGTCGGAAGAGCCTTTACCCATAGCGCCGAGCGAGCCCATTCCACGATAAACTTTGAACTGTCTGCCTTGATAGATTTCTGTTTCGCCGGGGGACTCTTTACATCCCGAAACCATAGAGCCGACCATAACAACATTTGCACCTGCGGCAAGAGCCTTAACGATATCGCCCGAATATTTGATACCGCCGTCGGCAATAACGGGAACTCCGTATTTTGAGGCTTCGCTTGCAGCATCATAAATTGCAGTTATCTGCGGAACGCCGATACCTGCAACAACGCGGGTAGTACAGATAGAGCCGGGGCCTATGCCGACTTTGACACAGTCTGCGCCTGCATCTATCAGCGCTTTTGCACCCTCTGCCGTTGCGATGTTTCCTGCTATAAGCGAAACCTCGGGGAAGGCTTCTTTTACTTTTCTGACAGAGTTTACTACATTACTGTTGTGACCGTGAGCAGAGTCGAGAACAAGTACATCAACAGAAGCATTAACAAGTGCCTGTACTCTCTCTAAAACATCGACTGTTGCACCTATTGCCGCACCGCAGAGAAGTCTGCCGCTGTCGTCACGGGCGGAATTCGGAAATTGTGCCGATTTTTCAATATCTTTTATTGTGATAAGTCCTTTGAGTTTTCCGTTTTCGTCGACAATCGGGAGTTTTTCTATTTTATGCGCACACAAAATTTCTTTTGCCTGGTCCAAAGTTGTGCCGACAGGGGCTGTGACAAGTTTTTCAGATGTCATTACATTTTTTATCGGCTGGTCGAAATCTGCTTCGCTCATAAATTTTAGGTCGCGGTTTGTGATAATACCGCAGAGTTTGTCACCGACACAAATAGGCACACCTGAAATTTTGTATTTTCTCATCAGGTCGTTTGCTTCTCTTACCGTGTTGTCGGGAGCAAGGAAAAACGGATTTGTGATAACGCCGTTTTCACTTCTTTTTACGCGGTCTACCATATCCGCCTGGGCTTCTGTCGGCATATTTTTATGAATAATACCGATACCGCCTTCTCTTGCAATCGCTATCGCCATATCCGTTTCGGTAACGGTATCCATAGCGGCTGTCATAATCGGCGTGTTTAAGAAAATCTTTTTTGTCAACAGCGTTTTTACGCTGACATCTTTAGGCTCAACATTCGATTCTGCGGGAATGAGAAGAACATCGTCAAAAGTGAGTGCTTCTTTTACAAATTTTTCGCTGTACGGCATATTTATCATAATTTCACCCCGTTTATTTTTTACAGAGTATTATACCAAAATGAAAAGTGTATATCAAGGCTTTTTACTATTTATTGATGAATTATTTGTAAATTATTCCTTGCTTATTGACTTATTTGCTTTTTTCACCTAAACTGTAAATAATTTAACATTAAGGATGTCGAATATGAAAAAACTTTCTTTCATCATTTTTCTCATAATAATAATGCTGACTTTTTGTTCCTGCCAAAGCGGTGACGCAACAAAAGATGAACAGCAGCCAACCACCACGACCACAGCCTCTCAAAACAAAGATAATAAACTTGTGTCCATTGTCGGCACATGGGTAACAAACGATATTGACAACGACCTGTATTTTATTTTCGAAGAAAACGGTGATGCTTTTGTAAAATACGGCTCTTGCACAATTTACGGTGAATATTATGACACAGAAGATGACGACGGTAATCCCGTCTACGATATCGACCTCGGCGAGTTTCTCTACAACGAATATTCGGCAAAATACGACGGCGAAAGACTGATACTCAAAAGCCCGACAACTGAATATAAATTCCGAAAAGCCGAGTTTTACGATGTAGTTTTACCGGAAAAAGACAGTTCAAAAATTGATGAAAAACTAATAGGCAACTGGGGTTCAGGGGACAACTTCGAGTGTTATGAATTTAGAAGTGACGGCACGGCAACAGTTACCGATATGTACAATATGGCGACAATTGAATGTGTCTATGAATGTGACAACGGAAAGGTCATACTTACCTACCTTGCCACAGAAACTCAAACGGGTACAAAAAAATATGAATACACCGTAGACGGCAACAAAGCAACTATTGATAAATATAACTACGAAAAAGTAGAATAAGCGAAAACGGACAAGGTCAAGTACCTTGTCCGTTTTTAATTGATAATTTATAATTGATAATTATGGATTAATATACAAATTCAAAAATCGCTTTGCGATTTTCCCGAAATTATTCATTATTAATTATTAATTGTTCACTTTTATAACTTCCTTACCGCCCATATACGGTCTTAATGCCACGGGAATCTGATATATCCGGTCGATTTGGGGCATTATCCGAGGATGTGGAATCAGAAGTTTTTCTTCTTTCTTGTGTGTACCAAGGAAATGACAAACATGAGTCCTGCAGCAAACAGAAGCATCCACAAAAATACATGGTTGTTATCGCCCGTGGCAGGTGATTTCCCGTTTCCTGATTCTGGTGAATTCGGAGAAGTCTGACTTTTTATTGTGAAACTTGTTTCTGCGCTTCCGTCTTTCGACACGATTTCTATGGAATGTGTGCCGGTATTAAGTGTTTCAAGGAATGACGGCTTCAGCGTTATGCTCGTTGAGCCCTCTTTCGCACTGTAATAATCTGATGAAATCGTTTTTCCGTCAATTTTCACGCTGTCAAACAAATCGAATTCGGCATTCGAAACAAATACCAGTCCCTCTTTGCTTCCTTTTGTCCAGGCGGTATTTGCTCCGCTAATAATCCGGTATTGACCGGCCTGACCCTGATAGATCGTTTCAATGTGAACGTTTCTTTGTCCCTTCAGTTTATCTTCAATGTCCTTCTTTTCCATAAAAGGAGAGCCTTCTATTGCCACATCATTGATTCTGACTACAAGACCCGTTCCCTCTTGCGGCGATACCGTTACTTTTCCATTCGTCCCGGTCCTTATTC
>JAZLJE010000198.1:0-8419 GCA_045617705.1 Ruminococcus sp. | reverse complement strand
AGCAAAAGCATTTGCGCGTCGGGGTTCATTTCTTCTATGATTTTTTCAATCATCCCGTCGGTGTTATCTTTTACAAAGTTGTTGATGTCGGACAAGGCTTTTTCATCTTGGAGGTCTGTTTTGAATATTCCCGCTTCGTAAAAATCCTTGTTTTTCGTAAGAAAGGAGGACTCAATATTAAGTTCCTTATTAAACCAAATTGAATTTGCAATATTCAGTTTGCAGTTATCATTTTTGAAAAATTGCAGTCTTTGCAAAAGATAGGATGAACATTTGTTGACATAGTCCATCTTCATTCCTTGAAAGATGGTGTCGATAAATTCTTTTTGCGTATTGTCTTTTGCTCCGTTTGCACACATCGAAAGTGCGAGGATAACAGACACGGGCGAAATTACGGTTGATTTTTTGCTGTCTTTGTAGACACTTTTGAAAAGTTCAACGCTAAAATTATTTGCGCTGTTTATAAAATCTTCGTAGCCTTCGGGAGATTTTGTATCTTCGGAGAGGAAATTATATTTTTCGTGGGCTGTCGAATATTTTATATCACTTGAAAGATTTTGGGAATTTCCTGTGCACGCCGTAAGGGAAAAGAGAAGTACCGCACAAAGGATAATACATATTACGGATTTTTTCATATTACTCATCCTTTTTTGATGTGATTTCTTGAATCAGAGAGTAAAGTTTTTCACAGGATTTCGGTTTTGCAAAAGTTTTGCAGGCGTTTTTCATTTCATTTAACGCGTTGTCATTTGTCAGAAGTTCTTTGATTTGCTCTTGGCCCTCTTTGTCCTCTTTGGGCATAATCGCCATATTGTTTTTGGTGAGGAATTCGGCATTTTGGGCTTCCTGACCGGGGAACGCCTGGTAAATTACCATAGGCAGACAGCAGGCAAGACTTTCGCTTGTGGTAAGTCCGCCGGGTTTTGTGATGATGAAGTCACTTGCGCGCATATAGTCGTCAACATTTTCGATAAAGTAGAGTAACTTTGTCGGCTTTGAGTGAGAACTCGGATGCTTGAAAGTGCTGTCAATAGTTTGTTTGAATGTTTCGTTTTGCTGATAAAACTGCTTGATGATGTTGTCTTCACTCATTTGGAAAATAAAGTCGGGTGCATCCTGCAAAGCGGGGTCTTCGTTATCTCTTTGTATCAGTCTTTCAAAGACATCGTAGAGTTTCTGATTTCTGCCCGTGATTACGATAATCTGGTAGTCGATATCGATTTCAACAAGATTTTCGTAAATCTTCAAAATATCGGAAACACCGAAACTGCCCGCCATAACCAAAACGGTTTTCTTTTTGGGGTCGAGTCCCATATCGGTTAAAAGTTTTTCTTTTGCTTCTTCCTCTACCTGATAAAACTGTTCAAATATCGGAATACCGAAGGTGTATATCGTGTCTTTGTCAATGCCGTATTTGCTGGAGAGAACTTCTGTTGTTTCTTCGCTCGGTGTGATATAAGCATCAATTTTTTCGCCGATATATGAGCGGTGGGGCATAAAATCGGTGACAATACCGACAACGGGAATTTTCATACCGTAGTCGCATTTGAGTACCGAACACATTTTTGTTGCAAAAGCGTGACATGAAACGATAATATCGGGATTGATTTTTTCAATAATGGGCAGAAGTTTTGTGCCGTACTGCGAGTTTACGCCGTTTAATAAATCGCCGAGTGCGGTATCTTTATCGGATGTTTCGTAAAAAGTGCCGTATAGTTCGGGAATTTTTGTTGCGAGTGCGTGATAGCCCTTTGTTATCGTGAAGTTCAAAAACTTTGAACATTCTTCGATAGCGTCGATAATAACGACTTCGTTTTTATCCGATTGTTCGAGTATATATTGTTTTAATGCGGCAGAAGCCCTTTTGTGACCTCCGCCAGTGCTTGCGGACATAATAAGAACTTTCATTGTTTTCACCCTTTCTTCTTCAATTATATTACAAAAATTTCTAATGTTCAATAGCGTTTATTATACAAAAAGGAAAATGGAGAAATTTTCAAAAACTATTTTTCCTAAATTACTAATATAGATTAATAAATCAAAAATGTTAAGTTATGATATACAAAGAGAAATATCGGGGGTGATAACTTGGAAAATAATAATTTACATTCAGACACTATGGAACTGAACTCGATACTTGAAGAAGCAAAAAGAAACAGAGAAGGAAACACCGCTGACACAAAAGTAATTTCGGATACAAGTTCAAAGGAGTCTGAAGATATCGGTGATAATTATGTTATCATCAACGATGAAGAAGAATTTACCGATATTGAAGAATTTTCTAAAAGCAACAAGAAGAATAAAGAAAAAAAGGTAAAAGCAGGCGACAGGAAGAAAAAGAAACTTACACTTCTTATCATCGGTGGGGTTTTGTTGCTTCTGATACTCGGCGGAGTTTGTTTCTATATTTTTTCGGGCAGTAATACTTTCGCAAAGAATGTTTATGTCAACGGAGTATCGCTTGCAGGTATGAATAAAGCCGATGCGAAAAAACTTCTTGAAAAAGAAGAACAGAAACTTGCCGACTCGATAAATATTGATGTTACCGCCGACAAAAAAACCGTAAAACTTACAAAGCAGGATTTCAAGTACACTTTCAATACCGACTCTATTCTCGACGAAGCGCTTGAATATTCAAAGGAAAAAGGACTCAAAACAGGCGAAAAAGAATATACAATTGCTTTGACACTTGACCCGCAGTCTTGTGCTACCGCATCTGAAAAAGTTGCAAAAGAAGTTGACACAAAAGCAAAGAATGCAACGGTAACCGATTGTGATTTTTCAAAAGAGAGTTTCACTATCGAAGAAGGTGAAAACGGAGTAGAAGTTAAGAAAGATGCTTTGACAAAAGCCTTGCAGGATTTCACAAAAGCAGGTACACTTTCGGGAAAAATCAATGCATCTTCCGATATTGTCGAGCCAAAGTATTCAAAGAAATATCTCACCGAGAACATTAAGAAAATCTCAAGTTTCACAACAACATCAACAAACGACTCAAACGGCAACAGCAATATGAAAGTTTCTCTCGGTGCTTGTAATAATTCTATTATCAACCCTGATGATGTCTGGTCGTTTAACGACTGCACAGGCGACTCGAATAAAGAGTCAAACGGCTATAAACCCGCAGGCGTTATCAACAACGGCAAACACGAAACAGGTATCGGCGGAGGTATCTGCCAGTCGAGTACGACTATCTATAATGCCGCTATCCGCTGCGGTATGGAAGTTGTCGAAAGAAGATGTCACTACTACCAGTCGTCTTATGTTGATGCCGGTCTTGATGCTACCGTTGACTACGGCAACATTGACCTGAAATTGAAAAATGTTTTTGATTATCAACTGATGATGAATTGTTATATGGACGGAGTTACCCTGCATTGTGATATCTACGGTTTAGAAAATCCCGAATTTGACAAGATTACCATTTCTTCTTCGATAACATCGTATTTTTCAAACGGATATAAGGCGCAGACATCACGAACATACTACAAGGGCGACAAAGAAATCAAGACAGAGGAACTGCCGAATTCTACTTACTATACATCTGCACCGGGAGGAAACTCCGGCGGTGGTTCTGATGACAGCGATGATGACGATGACGACAGCAGTTCATCAACAAGTTCAGATGAGCCTTCTTCGTCGAGCAAGCCAAAACCGACTCCAACAGAAGCACCACAGCCAACTCCGACCGAAGCACCAAAGCCTACACCGACCGAAGCACCCCAGCCTCAAACTGAAGCATAGTCACAAGAATAACAACTAATACAGAATAAAAACACCTGCCAAGGGAAAACTATGGCAGGTGTTATTTTTTTGTAAAGAGGTTGATTTTGTGGTAAAAAGACAGGGAAACACAATGTTTTTTGAAAACACTCCGTGCGTAGCGGGTTATGGCTCTGCGGTAGGAAAAAAGGAGTCCGAAGGACCTCTAAAAGGCGAGTTTGACAAGGTTATCTACGACTCCTACGCGGGAAAAGAAAGTTTTGAAAAAGCAGAGAGCGTTTTTGTCAGAGAGGCTGTATCTTTTGCATTGAGTAAAGCAAAAATCAAAGCGGAGGACATCGGGCTTGCTTTTGCGGGGGATTTGCTCAATCAATGTACGGCGTCGTCACTCGGTTTGCGTGATTATAAAATGCCGTATATCGGCATATATTCGGCGTGTTCTACTATGGCACTTTCACTTTTATTATCGTCTGTTTCGATTGAAAGCGGGGCAACTTCGTACGCGCTTTCTGTTGCATCATCTCACTTTTGCTCTGCCGAAAGGCAGTACCGCTTTCCGCTTGAATACGGAAGTCTTCGCACTCCGACATCACAATGGACGGTGACAGGTGCGGGGTGCTGTATTCTCAAAGGAAAAGAAAATTCAACCGATGATGATATATTTATCCCCTGCGCCACTGTCGGGGTGATAAACGACCTCGGTGTTACCGACCAGAACAATATGGGTGCGGCTATGGCTCCTGCCGCCTGCGATACTCTCGAAAACTTTTTACGGGATACGAACACATCCCCCGATGATTATGACGCGATTTTTACAGGTGACCTCGGAAATTTGGGAAGTGAACTTTTCTGCGAACTGATAAAAAGGGATATCGGCTACACCTTGACAAATCATAAGGACTGCGGAGTTTTGATGTACGGTGATGACAAAACCGTTTGTTGCGGTGGCTCGGGAGCGGGTTGCTGTGCGAGTGTACTTTGTTCACACATACTGCCGTCTATGACGGCAAAAAGGTACAAAAATGTTCTCTTTATGGCAACGGGTGCATTATTAAGCCCGACCTCCGTATCCCAAGGCGAGAGCATCCACAGTATCGCCCATTTGATAAATTTCAGGTGTAAATAAGCAAAGAAAAACAGGCAACCGTTTGGTTGCCTGTTAGTGTTTGTCAATAAGAATTTACTACCCCTCTGTCGTGCTTTGCACGACATCTCCCCTGACAAGGGGCGACTAATAGGAATAATATTATTTTTATTTATGCTTTTCCGACTGAGCCGAAAATTTCCATTTTCTCTTTGACTTTTGCCTTGATTGCTTCAGTACCGGGGAGGAGAAGTTTTCTCGGGTCAAAACCTTTGCCCTGTTTGTCTTTGCCTGCTTCGATATATTCTCTTGTAGCCTGTGCAAAAACGAGTTGGCATTCGGTGTTTACATTGATTTTTGAAACGCCGAGAGAGATAGCCTTTTTAATCATATCATCGGGAATACCTGTACCGCCGTGAAGAACGAGAGGCATTTTGCCTGTTTTCTGCTGGATAGCATCGAGTGTTTCGAAAGAAAGACCAGCCCAGTTTTCGGGGTAAACGCCGTGGATGTTTCCGATACCTGCTGCGAGCATTGTAACGCCCAAGTCAGCAATCATTTTACATTCGTCGGGGTCAGCACATTCGCCCATACCGACAACGCCGTCTTCTTCGCCGCCGATAGCGCCGACTTCTGCTTCAATGGAAAGACCTTTTTCTTCGCAGATACCTACGAGTTCTTTTGTCTTTGCAAAGTTTTCTTCAATCGGATAGTGTGAGCCGTCGAACATAATTGATGAAAAGCCGGCAGCGATACAAGCCTTTGCACCTTCGTATGAGCCGTGGTCAAGATGAAGTGCAACCGGAACGGTGATGTTGAGTTCGTCAATCATACCTTTAACCATACCGACGATGGTTGTATATCCGCACATATATTTTCCTGCACCCTCGGATACGCCGAGAATAACCGGAGATTTGAGTTCTTCTGCGGTGAGCAGAACTGCTTTTGTCCATTCAAGGTTGTTGATGTTGAACTGACCTACTGCGTAGTGGCCTTCTTTTGCTTTTGTGAGCATTTCTTTTGCATTTACAAGTGGCATAGATATTCCCTCCAAGTGTTTTTATTAGTATGATTCCGTAAACATTATTTCATACAAAAATATTATACAACAAATGGAAATTATTTGCAAGTTAGAGTGTTTTTAAAAATCATTTAGTCCATTGATATGTCATAACAGTATCGGGTTCTTCCCAGAATTTTAAAGTAAGACGCTTTTGTGTGCAGTTTACACTGAAACTTAATGCAGTAGTCCAGATATTTGAGTCATCTCTTAACGGCTTTTCATCACCATCATAATATTTTAAGAGTTTTTCTTTTATTCCGGAGTCTTCGTAATACTTGATAAGTCCTTTTTGCAAGTCTTCAAAGTTTTTGTCTGCTGTTACCCAGTCAAGGTCTGAGCGGTCAAGATATTCCTGATACATATCGTGGCCGGTTTTGTTTTCAACCATATCTATGCCGACCTTGTACTTATCATAGCATTTCTTGTATTCGGAAACCAAACGGGCTTCGGGAGTGTCTGCATCCAAATCAACATATTCTCCGTATTGATTTACAGGGATTAACTTAACATTGTCGCTTCTCCAGTCAAGAGATTCGATTTTGTGTTCTTTGTCTTCGCAGAAATGAATATGTCCCTGGTCGTCACGGTATGCGTTAGGAATATTCAGAATTTCATTTTTCCACATAATTTTTTCCATCAAGTCAGCCATATCCTGGTCGTTTTGTACTTCTTTGATATGAGTTAAGCCGTACTGCAATCTTCCGTATCCGGATTGACCGCGGGAAATACTGTTAAATTCAGGATAAATATAGTAGTTGCCCTGACCGTGTTGTTCGGGTAAATATCTGATTTCATTTTTTGCAATTTCAATAAGTCCGTATTCGCCGGTTGCGTCACCAATCATAAAGCAGAGGTTCCAACCCGAAATACCCACCTTATTGACCATTGTATAGATGTCTAATTCTTCGTTCATATATTTAAGCGCTTCTTCAACAGTTGCACAGTTTGACGCAACGAGGAAAGGAAGGCAAATTGAGCAAATTCTCAATTTTGCTTTCGGGTTTGTTCCGGAGCAGAAGAACTGGTCTTCGTACGCTCTCATATTATATTCAAGGTAAAGACCTTCGCTGTTCATAGAGTCGGTAGCAAGAAGCGGAAGTGAGTTGTAATAATCGGGGTCGACTTCGCCTGCTTTAAGCAAATCTTCATATTTGGGTTGAGACGCGAGCAATTCATCGTATGTAAAGTTGATGGTTTCATACTTTGAGTATTTCAAATGAGAGATGAAACAAGGATATTGAGAAACAGTCAGGTCGAGGTTTCTGCCGATAATTACATCGCCTGAATCTGTACAAGTTCCCAAAGCGGAACAACCGACTTTATTGTTTATATCATATCTTTCGTTTGAATATTTTACTGCCTTGTCAAAGTCAAAACTTTCGTGCGGGTCCAAATCGATAACATAGTTACCTAAATCCGTAAAGTTTTTATACTTTTTGTTTGTTGTTTCCCATTTGTAAGACGCTCCGTCTTTGAATGTTAAACTCGGTGCGGTTTGTGATTTTGTTGCCGTACCGTTGTCACAAGCAACCAAAACCGTCATTGTCAAAATAAGTGCGAGTATAAGTGCAATAATTTTTTTCATAAGTTTTCCCCCTTAAAATTTTGTGCAGTTTGTTTGTAAACTTTTCCAAACTTACACTTTTATTATAATACTATGCACGATGAAATTCAATATATAATTCATACAAAAAAGTTGAATTATTTTGGTTAATATCCCGTATCAAAAAAGCATATTTTTTGTAATAAAAAATTGTTATACTTGCTAAAATACGATTATAGTTATATAATAGCAAGGTAAAGAGTTTATTATGGGGGAGAATATGAAAAGTTACAGAAAAGAACTGTGGTTTCACATACCGCAAAGAAGAAAGATAGTAAACATAACAAACGAAGTCCAAAACGCCATAAATGAAAGCGGAATAAAAGAAGGCTTTGTCCTTTGTAATGCTATGAATATTACTGCGTCTGTTTTCATAAATGATGATGAGAGAGGTCTTCATTCTGACTACGAAAAATGGCTTGAAAAACTTGCCCCCGAAAAGCCATACAGCCAGTATAATCACAACGGCTTTGAAGACAACGCAGATGCTCACCTAAAGCGTACCGTTATGGGCAGAGAGGCTGTTTGTGCGATAACAAACGGCAGGCTCGACTTTGGAACATGGGAGCAGATTTTTTACTATGAACTCGACGGCAAAAGAGACAAACATGTTCTTATCAAAATTATCGGGGAGTGATACAGTATGGATATAGTAGTATTGTCAGGCGGTCTTTCGTCAGAGCGTGATGTGGCGATTATTTCAGGCTCAAAAATCGCAAACGCTTTGAGAGAAAAAGGTCACAGAGTCGTCGTGCTTGATGTCTTTATGGGATATGAAAAACCTCTCGAAAACCCGAAAGATATTTTTGAAATAGGATACGACTTTACAGCGAATAATGTAATAGGTGAAAAAGCGCCGACTTTGGCACAAATTAAGGCTAAAAGAAAAGACAAGTCCGACTGCTTTTTCGGTGAAAATGTAATAGATATTTGCAAGGCGGCTGAT
>JAZLJE010000197.1:0-11702 GCA_045617705.1 Ruminococcus sp. | reverse complement strand
TGACAAATCCTTGTTATACTCGACAAACAAAGGACCGTCACCCCAGATAAACACGCCGTATGAATAAGGACCTGAACCTTCTTCTTCATACAAAACCGAAGTTTCGTAAGGCTCTTCGCCCATATTGTCTACACGCATAGCGTAAGTTGTATACGGGAAAGTCCAGAAATGAACTGTGTCGAGGTTATCTCTTAACGACGCGTCGTTATCTATAAGCGAGCCTTCAAAGCCTTCTATTGTATGCTCTGTGCAGACATCAAGGTTAAGCATTTTTTGATTGGTCTGTTCACAAAAAGCAGAGTAGGCATAATAGGCGCCGAGTCCCGTCCAATGGTGGTCGGTATTAAAATATATATAGTCTTTGACATGCTCAGAAAGTTTATTATAGCAATTTATAGGAACAACATCAGCGCTTAAGCGGTTGTAAATTTCTTTGATGTTGTCCGCCTGAATTTGTGTGGAAACAGTTCCGTCTTCGATAAGCCTTCTGGGAAGTCCGAATTCGGTATGGTTTGGAACTATCATATTATAGACGGTGACATTATCCCCTGCTTTTTGCTTAAATTCGGAAATAGCGTCGGCATAATATTGTGCCGAGTCTTCACTCCCTCCGAAAAGTTCAAAAGCGGTTTTGTTGTAAATATAAACACCGCCGTTATTTGAAGAATAATTACCAGTAGTCTTTTTATCATCGGGGATTTCGGGAGTATTGAAGACAATTTCGGGCTTTGCCTCTTCGGTAGCGGAAATACTACTTTCGTCAGGAGTAGCCACGGCATCTTTCGGTGCAAAGATTGCTTTGCCCAAAGTTATAAGCAAAAATACAACCAAGCCGAGTATAGCAAGCATTACAATGATAATCGTTGCTCGTCTTATCATAAGTTTCTGATGTTGTTTCTTTCGTTGTGCTTCGTTTCTTGCTCTGCGACGGCTTTGTTCAAGTTTTTCTCTCTGGTCAAAATCGTCGTAATTCATGCTTTGTCCCCTCCTTTTGCGAAAAATGATAATAATACAGAGAACATTATAATACAAAAACTCTTTTTTTACAACAAAAATTACCGATTTGTGATATTTTCAATAAAATTTTTCTAAATTTTTTGCCAAAAACTTTATTCGAAACCGTATTATTATTGCACAAGATAATAAAATATGGTATTATTATAGGTAATTATGAAAAGGGATGATTATATGGACTACAAATTTTCAAGCAAAGTCCTTGCTCTTAAACCGAACGCAATAAGAGAAATTCTCAAAAGTGCTTCGGATAAAGATGTTGTTTCACTTTCTGCGGGAAACCCCGCGCCGGATGCTTTTCCTATAAAGGCGATAAGAGAAATCTCCGAGCGTATTCTCAAAGATACTCCCGTATCTGTTTTGCAGTATGGTGTATCTGAAGGCTACGCCCCGTTTATTGCACAACTCAAGCAGTTTGTAAAAGAGCGTTACGGTGCAATCAGTTATGATGATGAACTCATTGTCGTTTCCGGTGCTCAGCAGGTTATGGACATTTCGGCAAAAACTTTCTTAAATGAAGGTGATGTTATTATCTGTGAGTCACCTTCTTTTGTCGGCTCGCTGAACACCTTCCGCAGTTATAATGCCGAACTTCTCGGCGTACCGGTTGAGCAGGACGGTATGAATATGCAAATGCTTGAAAAAGCATTACAGAAAAACAAAAATGCAAAAATGATATACACTATACCGAATTTCCAAAATCCGTCGGGTACAACAATGTCACTCCAAAAGCGTAAGCAACTTTACGATTTGGCACAAAAATATGATGTTATGATTATCGAGGACAACCCCTACGGTGATTTGAGATATTTCGGCGAACCGATACCGTGCATTAAATCTTTTGACACCGAAGGCAGAGTTATCTACTCCGGCTCTTTCTCAAAGGTAATCGCACCGGGTATTCGTGTCGGCTTTATGGTTGCCAACGAAAACGCGATGAAGAAAATGATTATCTGCAAACAGGGACAGGATGTTCATACAACAATGTGGTCACAGATGATTTGTCACGAGTTTCTCAAGAACTACGACTTTGAAGCCCATGTTGAAAATCTGTGCGGAATATACAGAAAGAAAGCATCTCTCTGTATGGAACTTCTTGACAGATATGTTGTCCCGACAGGCATCACATACCGAAAAATCGACGGCGGTCTGTTCATTTGGTGCGATATGCCGAAAGGCTATGATATGATGTCATTCTGCCGTGAACTTACAAAACGCAAAGTTTGTGTAGTTCCCGGAAACGCCTTCCTCCCGCAGGACAGCGAGTGCAATTCTTTCAGAATTAATTTTTCAACACCTACCGATGAACAACTTATCAAAGGTATCGAAATAATCGGCGACTTTGCAAAAGAATATTTCAGATGAGGTAATCACTATGGAAATTACTGAAAATAAAAAACAAACTGTTTTCTCGGCTATTCAGCCAAGCGGTGCTATCACACTCGGTAACTATTTGGGTGCTATCAGAAACTGGGTAAAAATGCAGGAAAACGAAGACTACGACTGCATCTATGCTCTTGCTGATTTACACTCCATCACCGTAAGACAGGAAACAGCAAAACTTCGAAAAAACATCATAGATATGTACGCGTCTATTCTCGCTTGCGGAGTAAACCCCGAAAAGTCGCTTTTCTTTATTCAAAGCCACAACCCGAACCACGCCCAGATGGCGTGGGTGTTAAACTGCTACACCCAGTTCGGTGAACTCTCAAGAATGACACAGTTTAAAGACAAAAGTATCAAGCACGCCGACAATATCAACGCAGGACTTTTTACATATCCGAGCCTTATGGCAGGCGATATTCTTCTTTATCAAGCAGACAAAGTCCCAGTTGGTGCCGACCAGAAACAGCATATCGAACTGACAAGAGATATTGCAGAGAGATTTAACGGAATTTACGGCGAAGTTTTCACAATTCCCGAAGGTTTTATTCCGAAAGACGGAGCAAGGGTTATGAGCCTGCAAAATCCGTCGGCAAAAATGAGCAAGTCGGACGAAAATGTAAACGCTTATGTTCTGCTCACCGATACAGACGATGTCATTATGAAAAAATTCAAGCGTGCCGTTACCGACAGCGAAGCAAAAGTCCGCTACGCAGAAGGCAAAGACGGAATAAACAACCTTATGTCTATATATTCCGCTATCACAGGCAAAAACTTTGACGAAATAGAAAAGGAATTTGAAAACAAAGGCTACGGCGATTTCAAAACTGCCGTAGGCGAAGCGGTTATCGCGGAACTTTCACCCATTCGCAAACGCTACGAAGAATACCTGAAAGATAAAAAATATATGGAAGAATGCTACAACAGCGCCGCCGAAACCGCATACAAAATCTCAAGAAAAACTATGAGCAAAGTTATGAAGAAGATAGGATTTATTTAGGAGTGAGAAGTTAAAAGTTAGGAGTTAAGGGAAAATGCTTCGCATTTTTAATTTATAATTTTTCTAAAAACTAAATACTAAACACTAAATACTAAAACAGGTTGTGGCGAAATCGCCACAACCTGTTTTTCACTTAATCAAAAGAAAACTTTTTTTGCCGATAGTAACCACTTCATCCGAAAGGGAATACTCGCCGATTGAGTAAATTTTTTCTTTGCCTTTAGCATTAAACTTAACTTCCTTTTCTTCGTTTGACGGGTTTACAAAAGCAGTAAATTCACCTCTGCTGTAAGCAAAGGGGTATTTGTTTTTTTCTGCGTAAACTACTTCAAAATCCGAGTCGTTAGCAAGTTCTTTGTACTGTTTTCTTAATCTGACAAGGGCTTTCATGTTCTCATAAATACTACCATCATTTCCTTTTTGGTTTTCTACACTCGGGGCATCCTCGCTTTTGTCTACAGGAAGATAAAGCATATTTTCATCAGCAGTTGAAAACCCCTTGTTTTTTGAGTCGTCCCACTGCATCGGAGTTCGAGCCCCCGTGCGGGAATAACCGCCCTCTTTGCTTAATACATCCAAATACCTCATACCGATTTCATCACCGTAGTAAATAAACGGTACACCCGGCATTGTCATAATAAACGCGTGGGAAAGTTTGATTATATCATCGCTCATATAAAAAGGTGCTCTCGGCATATCGTGGTTATTCGTCATAAAACAGATATATCCGTTGTCCTTTGTTTCCTTATATCTCGGCAGATACTCGTCAACAAAAGCGGTAACATCGCCGTTTGCACTGTCACAAAAGAAACTGTCGTTTTTGCCGTACTGCTCATAGCGGAAAAGACGGGAATATCCGTTGCCGTAGTGGTCGAGGTAAAAGTCCATATGAAAACCGCTGTTGTTAATAGAACGCTGTGGGTTGCACCATTCCGAAACAAGCGCCGCTTCGGGGTAGTCTTTGTCGAGCATCTTGCGAACTCTTTGCCAGATTTTTGCGGTTGCGATTTTTTCGTCATCGTTTTTGACAAGGGAGTCTGCCATATCTACTCTGAAACCGTCAACGCCCAAATCGAGCCAATATCTCATTACATCAATCAAAGCGTCAACCGTCTTTTGACAGTCGGGGTGGTCAAAGGGCAGTTGCCATTTCGGGCAGGTTATGTCGTAAAAGCCGTAGTTTAGCGCCGGCTGGGATGAGAAAAAGTTTACAAGATAGTTGCCGTCGCGGGGAGTAATACCGCAGACAAATTTATATTCCTGCGGTGCTTCCCATACGGAATGTGTGAAAATATAGCGGTTAGAATATTCATTTTTCTTTGCTTTTTTGCTTTCAAGAAACCACTCGTGAGTGTCGCTTGTGTGTCCTGCTACGAGGTCAAAAAGGATTTTCATATCCCTTTTGTGTACTTCGTTTAGCAGGTCTTTGACATCATCGAGAGTGCCGTAGCGAGGGGCAATCTTTTTGTGGTCTGTTACATCATATCCCGCGTCCATAAAGGGCGAAAGATAGATGGGGTTTAGCCATATTGCGTTTGCGCCGAGGTCTTTTATATAATCAAGTTTTGAGATAATTCCTCTGATATCTCCTATACCGTCACCGTTTGAGTCACAAAAACTCTGCGGATAAATTTCATAAAACACCGTGTTTTTTAACCACTTTGGCATAGTCATTCCTCCAAAAAATATTCCTTTTCGATTTTATCTCAAATAACCTTTGTTGTCAACGAATTTGTCCTATGAATATACTAAAATATCCCTGCCAATAATCTTCACTTGAAAGCGGATGTTACATAGTTTATTATGAATACAGACGGGAGGTTTTCCTATGACGATAAAGCAGTTGTCAGAAGACAAAGTGCTGATACGACTGTGCAGAGACGATATGAAAAACTTTGAACTTGAATATAAGAAAATGGGCTTTTCCGATGAACATTCAAAGTTGATACTATTGAGGCTTTTAAAAGTTGCTCTTTGCAATTTGGAAGCAAAAAATCAAAAGAAAATTCTAATGGAAGCGATACCCGACAACAACGGCTGTTTTCTTTTGCTGACATTACAAAACGAACACTCAAAAAGAAAAAAGTACAGAATAAAAAAGGTCAAAGATTATCCTTGCTATCGCTTTGAAAACTGTGATGAACTTCTCAAAGCAATAGAAATGCTCTACAAAAACTGCAAACTTTTCTATAACAACTCCGCTTTTGAATTAAAAGGAAAATATTATCTTGTTTTTGATTATCCCGTTGTGCCGAAAAATGCAAAAATGCTGCTCAAAGAATATGCCGCTTGTGAGTGTTTTGACAAGATTTTTCTCTCTCATCTTTACGAACACGCAAATGTAATTTGTTCGGGTAATGCAATTGAGCATATCGGCTGTGCTTTATAGTTTTGCTTTTTTGTTTTTTTGTTTTTCATTTATCTCCTTTTAGAAACAGAGAAACCCTTTGCAAATTTGCAAAGGGTTTCTCTGTTTCTAAAAGGAGATAAATGAAAAACAAAAAAACAAAAAAGCAAAACTATAAAGCACAGCCGATATGCTCAATTGCATTACCCGAACAAATTACATTTGCGTGTTCGTAAAGATGAGAGAGAAAAATCTTGTCAAAACACTCACAAGCGGCATATTCTTTGAGCAGCATTTTTGCATTTTTCGGCACAACGGGATAATCAAAAACAAGATAATATTTTCCTTTTAATTCAAAAGCGGAGTTGTTATAGAAAAGTTTGCAGTTTTTGTAGAGCATTTCTATTGCTTTGAGAAGTTCATCACAGTTTTCAAAGCGATAGCAAGGATAATCTTTGACCTTTTTTATTCTGTACTTTTTTCTTTTTGAGTGTTCGTTTTGTAATGTCAGCAAAAGAAAACAGCCGTTGTTGTCGGGTATCGCTTCCATTAGAATTTTCTTTTGATTTTTTGCTTCCAAATTGCAAAGAGCAACTTTTAAAAGCCTCAATAGTATCAACTTTGAATGTTCATCGGAAAAGCCCATTTTCTTATATTCAAGTTCAAAGTTTTTCATATCGTCTCTGCACAGTCGTATCAGCACTTTGTCTTCTGACAACTGCTTTATCGTCATAGGAAAACCTCCCGTCTGTATTCATAATAAACTATGTAACATCCGCTTTCAAGTGAAGATTATTGGCAGGGATATTTTAGTATATTCATAGGACAAATTCGTTGACAACAAAGGTTATTTGAGATAAAATCGAAAAGGAATATTTTTTGGAGGAATGACTATGCCAAAGTGGTTAAAAAACACGGTGTTTTATGAAATTTATCCGCAGAGTTTTTGTGACTCAAACGGTGACGGTATAGGAGATATCAGAGGAATTATCTCAAAACTTGATTATATAAAAGACCTCGGCGCAAACGCAATATGGCTAAACCCCATCTATCTTTCGCCCTTTATGGACGCGGGATATGATGTAACAGACCACAAAAAGATTGCCCCTCGCTACGGCACTCTCGATGATGTCAAAGACCTGCTAAACGAAGTACACAAAAGGGATATGAAAATCCTTTTTGACCTCGTAGCAGGACACACAAGCGACACTCACGAGTGGTTTCTTGAAAGCAAAAAAGCAAAGAAAAATGAATATTCTAACCGCTATATTTTCACACATTCCGTATGGGAAGCACCGCAGGAATATAAATTTGTCTGCGGTATTACTCCCCGCGACGGCAACTATCTTGTAAACTTTTTCTCATCCCAGCCGGCGCTAAACTACGGCTTTTACGACATAACCTGCCCGAAATGGCAACTGCCCTTTGACCACCCCGACTGTCAAAAGACGGTTGACGCTTTGATTGATGTAATGAGATATTGGCTCGATTTGGGCGTTGACGGTTTCAGAGTAGATATGGCAGACTCCCTTGTCAAAAACGATGACGAAAAAATCGCAACCGCAAAAATCTGGCAAAGAGTTCGCAAGATGCTCGACAAAGACTACCCCGAAGCGGCGCTTGTTTCGGAATGGTGCAACCCACAGCGTTCTATTAACAACAGCGGTTTTCATATGGACTTTTACCTCGACCACTACGGCAACGGATATTCCCGTCTTTTCCGCTATGAGCAGTACGGCAAAAACGACAGTTTCTTTTGTGACAGTGCAAACGGCGATGTTACCGCTTTTGTTGACGAGTATCTGCCGAGATATAAGGAAACAAAGGACAACGGATATATCTGTTTTATGACGAATAACCACGATATGCCGAGAGCACCTTTTTATATGAGCGATGATATAATCAAACTTTCCCACGCGTTTATTATGACAATGCCGGGTGTACCGTTTATTTACTACGGTGATGAAATCGGTATGAGGTATTTGGATGTATTAAGCAAAGAGGGCGGTTATTCCCGCACGGGGGCTCGAACTCCGATGCAGTGGGACGACTCAAAAAACAAGGGGTTTTCAACTGCTGATGAAAATATGCTTTATCTTCCTGTAGACAAAAGCGAGGATGCCCCGAGTGTAGAAAACCAAAAAGGAAATGATGGTAGTATTTATGAGAACATGAAAGCCCTTGTCAGATTAAGAAAACAGTACAAAGAACTTGCTAACGACTCGGATTTTGAAGTAGTTTACGCAGAAAAAAACAAATACCCCTTTGCTTACAGCAGAGGTGAATTTACTGCTTTTGTAAACCCGTCAAACGAAGAAAAGGAAGTTAAGTTTAATGCTAAAGGCAAAGAAAAAATTTACTCAATCGGCGAGTATTCCCTTTCGGATGAAGTGGTTACTATCGGCAAAAAAAGTTTTCTTTTGATTAAGTGAAAAACAGGTTGTGGCGATTTCGCCACAACCTGTTTTAGTATTTAGTGTTTAGTATTTAGTTTTTAGAAAAATTATAAATTAAAAATGCGAAGCATTTTCCCTTAACTCCTAACTTTTAACTTCTCACTCCTAAATAAATCCTATCTTCTTCATAACTTTGCTCATAGTTTTTCTTGAGATTTTGTATGCGGTTTCGGCGGCGCTGTTGTAGCATTCTTCCATATATTTTTTATCTTTCAGGTATTCTTCGTAGCGTTTGCGAATGGGTGAAAGTTCCGCGATAACCGCTTCGCCTACGGCAGTTTTGAAATCGCCGTAGCCTTTGTTTTCAAATTCCTTTTCTATTTCGTCAAAGTTTTTGCCTGTGATAGCGGAATATATAGACATAAGGTTGTTTATTCCGTCTTTGCCTTCTGCGTAGCGGACTTTTGCTTCGCTGTCGGTAACGGCACGCTTGAATTTTTTCATAATGACATCGTCTGTATCGGTGAGCAGAACATAAGCGTTTACATTTTCGTCCGACTTGCTCATTTTTGCCGACGGATTTTGCAGGCTCATAACCCTTGCTCCGTCTTTCGGAATAAAACCTTCGGGAATTGTGAAAACTTCGCCGTAAATTCCGTTAAATCTCTCTGCAATATCTCTTGTCAGTTCGATATGCTGTTTCTGGTCGGCACCAACTGGGACTTTGTCTGCTTGATAAAGAAGAATATCGCCTGCCATAAGGCTCGGATATGTAAAAAGTCCTGCGTTGATATTGTCGGCGTGCTTGATACTTTTGTCTTTAAACTGTGTCATTCTTGAGAGTTCACCGAACTGGGTGTAGCAGTTTAACACCCACGCCATCTGGGCGTGGTTCGGGTTGTGGCTTTGAATAAAGAAAAGCGACTTTTCGGGGTTTACTCCGCAAGCGAGAATAGACGCGTACATATCTATGATGTTTTTTCGAAGTTTTGCTGTTTCCTGTCTTACGGTGATGGAGTGTAAATCAGCAAGAGCATAGATGCAGTCGTAGTCTTCGTTTTCCTGCATTTTTACCCAGTTTCTGATAGCACCCAAATAGTTACCGAGTGTGATAGCACCGCTTGGCTGAATAGCCGAGAAAACAGTTTGTTTTTTATTTTCAGTAATTTCCATAGTGATTACCTCATCTGAAATATTCTTTTGCAAAGTCGCCGATTATTTCGATACCTTTGATAAGTTGTTCATCGGTAGGTGTTGAAAAATTAATTCTGAAAGAATTGCACTCGCTGTCCTGCGGGAGGAAGGCGTTTCCGGGAACTACACAAACTTTGCGTTTTGTAAGTTCACGGCAGAATGACATCATATCATAGCCTTTCGGCATATCGCACCAAATGAACAGACCGCCGTCGATTTTTCGGTATGTGATGCCTGTCGGGACAACATATCTGTCAAGAAGTTCCATACAGAGAGATGCTTTCTTTCTGTATATTCCGCACAGATTTTCAACATGGGCTTCAAAGTCGTAGTTCTTGAGAAACTCGTGACAAATCATCTGTGACCACATTGTTGTATGAACATCCTGTCCCTGTTTGCAGATAATCATTTTCTTCATCGCGTTTTCGTTGGCAACCATAAAGCCGACACGAATACCCGGTGCGATTACCTTTGAGAAAGAGCCGGAGTAGATAACTCTGCCTTCGGTGTCAAAAGATTTAATGCACGGTATCGGTTCGCCGAAATATCTCAAATCACCGTAGGGGTTGTCCTCGATAATCATAACATCATATTTTTGTGCCAAATCGTAAAGTTGCTTACGCTTTTGGAGTGACATTGTTGTACCCGACGGATTTTGGAAATTCGGTATAGTGTATATCATTTTTGCATTTTTGTTTTTCTGTAATGCTTTTTCAAGCATTTGCATATTCATACCGTCCTGCTCAACCGGTACGCCGAGAAGTTCGGCATTATAACTGCGGAAGGTGTTCAGCGAGCCGACAAAAGAAGGTGACTCACAGATAATAACATCACCTTCATTTAAGAAAGTTTTTGCCGAAATGTCCATAACCTGCTGAGCACCGGAAACGACAATGAGTTCATCATCATAACTGATTGCACCGTAACGCTCTTTTACAAACTGCTTGAGTTGTGCAATAAACGGGGCGTAGCCTTCAGATACACCATACTGCAAAACAGATACGGGAGTATCTTTGAGAATACGCTCGGAGATTTCTCTTATCGCCTTTATAGGAAAAGCATCCGGCGCGGGGTTTCCCGCAGAAAGTGAAACAACATCTTTATCCGAAGCACTTTTGAGAATTTCTCTTATTGCGTTCGGTTTAAGAGCAAGGACTTTGCTTGAAAATTTGTAGTCCATATAATCATCCCTTTTCATAATTACCTATAATAATACCATATTTTATTATCTTGTGCAATAATAATACGGTTTCGAATAAAGTTTTTGGCAAAAAATTTAGAAAAATTTTATTGAAAATATCACAAATCGGTAATTTTTGTTGTAAAAAAAGAGTTTTTGTATTATAATGTTCTCTGTATTATTATCATTTTTCGCAAAAGGAGGGGACAAAGCATGAATTACGACGATTTTGACCAGAGAGAAAAACTTGAACAAAGCCGTCGCAGAGCAAGAAACGAAGCACAACGAAAGAAACAACATCAGAAACTTATGATAAGACGAGCAACGATTATCATTGTAATGCTTGCTATACTCGGCTTGGTTGTATTTTTGCTTATAACTTTGGGCAAAGCAATCTTTGCACCGAAAGATGCCGTGGCTACTCCTGACGAAAGTAGTATTTCCGCTACCGAAGAGGCAAAGCCCGAAATTGTCTTCAATACTCCCGAAATCCCCGATGATAAAAAGACTACTGGTAATTATTCTTCAAATAACGGCGGTGTTTATATTTACAACAAAACCGCTTTTGAACTTTTCGGAGGGAGTGAAGACTCGGCACAATATTATGCCGACGCTATTTCCGAATTTAAGCAAAAAGCAGGGGATAATGTCACCGTCTATAATATGATAGTTCCAAACCATACCGAATTCGGACTTCCCAGAAGGCTTATCGAAGACGGAACTGTTTCCACACAAATTCAGGCGGACAACATCAAAGAAATTTACAACCGCTTAAGCGCTGATGTTGTTCCTATAAATTGCTATAATAAACTTTCTGAGCATGTCAAAGACTATATATATTTTAATACCGACCACCATTGGACGGGACTCGGCGCCTATTATGCCTACTCTGCTTTTTGTGAACAGACCAATCAAAAAATGCTTAACCTTGATGTCTGCACAGAGCATACAATAGAAGGCTTTGAAGGCTCGCTTATAGATAACGACGCGTCGTTAAGAGATAACCTCGACACAGTTCATTTCTGGACTTTCCCGTATACAACTTACGCTATGCGTGTAGACAATATGGGCGAAGAGCCTTACGAAACTTCGGTTTTGTATGAAGAAGAAGGTTCAGGTCCTTATTCATACGGCGTGTTTATCTGGGGTGACGGTCCTTTGTTTGTCGAGTATAACAAGGATTTGTCA
>JAZLJE010000196.1:0-2600 GCA_045617705.1 Ruminococcus sp. | reverse complement strand
TACATCAATTTCCGAGAGTGACAGTCCGCTTGAGTCTGAAAGAATTATTCCGTCTGCCGCCGCGCCGATTGTATCAAAAACGCAGTAAAGCAAGGGAAACAAAAGGGCAAGTGCGCCAAAGCGGTACTTGCTGTTTTCTTTTTTTGTCAAAGTTTTTTGATAAAGATTATGCTCAACGAGGGCAAGCGAAATCACGGCAAAAATGATGATGAGAGTACCGATAACATCGAGTAGGGAAAACTCATCAAAGAAATTATTTATCTTGCCGATAAAGATGAAATACAAAAGCATAACCACGGCTGACAATGCACCCGAAGCATTTTGTACGGGAGATACGATGGAAAGTTCAAGGAACTTCAGCCCCGCGTAGCCGATAACCATAGAGATTATGTACGAAAGCGAAGCGGGCAGGTACTTTACTGCATTGGAAAGAAGTGCCGATAAAGACATCTTGTCATCTGAAAAGATGAGCAAAAGAACCGAGCAAACGCCCATAACCATACCAACCCACACGGCGATTTTCAGGTGGGAAAACTTCTCTTTTTCGTCACTGCTTTTTTTGTAAAAAAGGTCGGCAAAGCCCCAAAAAAGCGTGCATAAAAGGGCAAAAACGAACCAACTCATAAGATTGCCTCTTGTTTTATTTTTGCGTTGTCATTTGCGTTTGAAAGCATAAGTTTTATTCTGTTTTCCTGATTTATTGCAGTAGCGCCGGGGTCATAGTCAATAGCAACGATGTTGACACCCGGGTTCTTTTCTTTTATCGGTTTCATCATACCTTTTCCGACAATGTGATTGGGAAGACAACCGAAAGGCTGGGTGCAGACAATGTTTTCTATACCCTCATTGATAAGTTCAAGCATCTCGGCGGTAAGAAGCCAGCCTTCGCCCATTTTTACGCCGATACCGATATAGCCGTCAATGAGTTTTCTCGTATTGTCAAAATCCGCCATAGGCATAAATTGCGGATATTTTTTCATCATATCGCGGATATCGTAGATTTTTTTCAAAAGATATTTGTAGAGGAATTTGCACCCGAAAGCCTTGAGTTTTCTGATGTTGTAGAGATTTTTGTCGGCTATGCCGTTGTATACGCAGTAAAGGCAGAAGTCCATAAGCCCCGGAACGACTACCTCTGCATTTTCCGAAAGCAGAAAACTTTCGAGGTTGTTGTTTCCCAAAGGGGAAAATTTTACATAAATCTCGCCGACAATACCGACTTTTGTTTTATCGCGCTTTGTATCACCGAGAATTTTTGCAAAATCCAGCAAGATTTTTTCATAGTTTTCTTTTACATGGCTGTATTTTACCGTGCTGACTTTTCGCATTTCAAAAAGCAGAGTGTCAGTCCATTTTTGAACAAGCAGGTCTGTTTCGCCTTTTGTCTTTTCATACGGTCTGCATTGGTTTGATAAAAGCATCATAAGGTCACCGTAGAACGCACAGTACATCATTTTGTATATCATCGGTACGGTAAGCGAAAATCCCGGGTGCTTTTCCATTCCGGTAAAGTTTAGCGAAATTACGGGGATATATCCGTAGCCTGCTTTTTTGAGAGCCTTTCGCAGAAGATAGATATAGTTTGATGCTCTGCATCCGCCGCCTGTCTGGGTGATGAGCAAAGCAACTTTGTTTTTGTCATATCGTCCCGACTCAACGGCGTTGATAAGTTGACCGACAACCAAAAGTGCAGGATAGCAGGTGTCGTTGTGAACATATTTGAGTCCTGTTTCCTTAACATCACCGTCAACGGCTTCAAGAAAATCTACCTTGTAGCCGTAGGCAACGAGGATATTGGAAATAAGTTTGAAATGAATGGGAAGCATAGTGGGAACGAGGATAGTATAATCCTTTTTCATTTCTTTGGTGAATTTCACATATTCGGTTTTTTCCATTTTATTCACCTCTTTCTTCAAGAGCACCTATAAGACTTCTAAGGCGGATTTTTACCGCACCCAAGTTTGTTATTTCGTCAATTTTAATCTGTGTGTAAAGTTTTCCGTTTTGTTCGAGCAAAGTCCTGACTTCGTCGGTTGTAATCGCGTCAACACCGCAACCGAAAGATACAAGTTGAACAAGTTGTGCGTTTTTGTGTTCACCGGCATATTTTGCGGCGGCATATAGACGGGAATGGTAGGTCCATTGGTTGAGTACGGAAAGGATAGGTACATCGGACATATCCGAGATACTGTCTTCACTTACGACAACAAAACCTAACGATGAAGCAAGTTTATCAACGCCGTGACAGATTTCGGGGTCGATGTGATACGGTCTGCCCGAAAGTATCATAAGGCGTTTTGAATTTTTCTCTGCAAAATCTATTGCACGCTTGCCTTCACTGTATATCCTGTTCATATGTTCTCTGTATTCAGTAAAACCGCATTTTACTGCGTCCTTTACTTTTGAGAGGGTAAGAAAATCAAAGTATTTTGACAAGTAAGCGTAAAGTTCATTTGACAGTTCTTTCTCACTTTTTAGATTAAGATAAGGGTAGAGGAATTTTGTCTTTTTCAGCGAGTCCATATTTCCCGACAAAAGTTCGGAGTAGTAGGCAACAACAGGACAGTTGTAGTGGTTGTCGCCTTTTTTCTCAACAATGT
>JAZLJE010000195.1:0-18107 GCA_045617705.1 Ruminococcus sp. | reverse complement strand
AACTATATGGAAAACAAGTATTTAGTCTTAAGTTTTAAGTGTTAAGTTTTAAGAAACTATAAATACAAAAAACCCGCTGATTTCTCAGCGGGTTTTGCAAACAAATTAAATTTTATGCTTCGGGGTCAATCCACGGTTCTGAACCATCGAGGTTGCAGATGTGAGCACAGAACTTCTGGATACGAGTTGCATCCATAACGGAGATGTTGTCAACGCCGTTGCCGCAAACATTAGCAGCGAGTTTCTGAATTTCGTTCAATTCAACGAGGTCAGCACAAGCCTTCTGGATGATTGTAGCGTCTACAACATCAACGATTGTGTCGCCGTTTACATCGCCGAGTTTGTAAGTGGGAGTAGAGTGGTCATGGTCGGGGTTGATGCAGTTTGCTTTGATGTCTTCTTCTCCGCCTTTAACTGTACCGTAGCAACCGTTTTCATAGTAGAAGTACCACTCACCGCCGCAGGTCTGCTTCATTGAGTAATCACTGATAGAAACCTTGTCGGGGTCGATGATGTAAATCATGTTGTCAAAACTTTCAACGCCGTCGGGATAGAGGGGTGATTCACCGGGGTCATAGTACTCACTGCCGATGTTGACAGACTGAGCAGCCAAGAAGTAAATCGGGAGAGTATCGTCCATACCGCCGTTGATACCGTTGTTCCAAATGATTGTTGTAACAGAAGCGGGAACATCTGCATAGTAAACGCCTGCGTCGTCTTTCTCAACGAGGTAGCCAACCCAGCCGCCGTCGCCCCACGGAACATCAGGGTCTTCACAGTTAGGACCGTCTAAACAACCCCACCAGTAAAGAGCACAGTCGGATGAGCGAGCAACGCCTTCTTCGTCCTCAAAATCGTGGAACCAGGAAGGAGCCTTTTTACCGAAAGTGTCGGGGTTTGATTCGTCCACTCCGACAGGACCGTTTTTGCCGTTGGGAACTTGGAAATAATATCTGTGTGTTTCGATTTGAGTGCCATTTGCTTCGTTATAGAGTTTTACTGCTTCTTTTGCAGAAATCATACCGTCTTCAAACCATGAACGGCTTTCGGCAGAAACTGCGATAACAGTAACGGAAACTAACAGCAAAGCAGCAAGCACAATGCTAAGAACTTTTTTCATGAAAATTCCTCCTAATAAAGTTTGCATATATATTATACATACAAATTTTACAAATTACAAGGGGTTATAGTTCACAATTTAGTTATTTTTTCGAATTTATCATTAAAATTTTGTAATTTTCGGATTTATTTTAGATGACAGGCAGAACTGTATTGCCAATTTTAACGCTTTATGATAGAATACCCATAGTAATTTTTTAGGGTGATAATATGCCTTTTTCTCAGGATAAAATACGAAATTTCAGCATAATTGCTCATATCGACCACGGCAAAAGCACGCTTGCAGACAGGATACTCGAACTGACCGAAAGTGTTGCTTCCCGCGATATGGAAGACCAGATACTCGATGATATGGAGTTAGAGCGTGAACGCGGTATTACGATAAAAAGCCACGCAGTTACCTTGCAGTACAAGGCAGACGACGGCGAAACTTACTGCTTTAACCTTATTGACACACCGGGGCATGTTGACTTTAACTATGAAGTTTCCCGTTCGCTTGCTGCCTGTGAGGGTGCAATACTCGTTGTTGACGCTTCCCAGGGAATTGAAGCCCAGACGCTTGCAAATACCTATCTTGCAGTAGACTCGGGACTTGAAATAGTGCCTGTTATCAATAAGATAGATTTGCCCTCTGCCGACCCCGACAGAGTAAAAAACGAAATTGAAGATGTAATCGGTATTCCCGCGCAGGATGCTCCCTGCGTTTCGGCTAAAGCGGGAATAAATATCCACGATGTTTTGGAAAGAGTTGTTACCGATGTACCCGCGCCGACGGGGGATATAAACGCTCCTTTGCGTGCGGTTATCTTTGACTCGATATACGACTCCTACAAAGGCGTTATTATATATGTAAGAGTAAAAGAAGGACAAATTCACACAGGCGATGAATTCAAACTTATGGCGACAGGTTCTGTGTTCAGCGTCGTTGAATGCGGACATATGCTTGCGACTTCGCTTGAGCCGACAGAAGGACTTTATGCCGGTGAAGTCGGATATATCACAGCATCTATCAAGAGTTTACAAGATGCAAATGTCGGTGATACCGTCACGCTGACTTCTAACCCTGCCGACACGCCTTTGCCCGGTTACAGAGAAGTTCAGTCGATGGTATTCTGCGGTATTTATCCCGTTGACGGAGCAAGATACGGCGACTTGCGTGACGCTCTTGAAAAGTTGAAACTCAACGACGCGTCATTGTCGTTTGAACCTGAAACTTCCGTTGCCCTCGGCTTTGGTTACCGCTGCGGTTTTCTCGGACTTTTGCATATGGAAATCATACAGGAGCGACTGGAACGCGAGTATAATTTGGACCTTATCACAACCGCACCGAGTGTTAATTACAGGATAACAAGGACTTCGGGTGAGGTTGAAATGATTTCAAATCCGACCAACTACCCCGACTCCGCGCTTATCGCTATGGCAGAAGAACCCGTCACCGACGCACATATATATTCCCCTGCCGATTATGTCGGAAACATTATGGAACTGTGCCAGGACAGACGCGGAACTTTTATCGGTATGGACTATATCGACTCCGATAGGGTTGATATTCACTACGAACTTCCGCTCGCGGAAATCATCTATGACTTTTTTGATACGCTGAAATCGAGGACAAGAGGCTACGCTTCGTTTGACTATGAATTCAAGGAATACAGAGAGTCAAAACTTGTGAAACTCGATATAATGCTCAACGGCGAAACGGTTGACGCTTTGTCATTTATCATTCACGCCGACAAGGCGTATCCGAGAGCAAGAAAGATGGCTGAAAAACTCAAAGAAAATATTCCGCGCCAACTTTTTGAAGTTCCTATTCAGGCTTGTATCGGCGGAAAAATTATCGCAAGAGAAACCGTCAAAGCGATGAGAAAAGATGTCCTTGCAAAATGCTACGGCGGTGACATAACAAGAAAGAAGAAACTCCTCGAAAAGCAAAAAGAGGGTAAAAAACGAATGAGACAGTTAGGCTCGGTCGAAGTTCCGCAAGAAGCATTTATGGCGGTGTTAAAATTGGACAGTGAATAATGAATGATGAATAATGGAAAGTTGTATAGTAAAAGTGGACACTAGAAAGAGTTAAAAGTATAATAAACTCAAAGGAGTGTCAGAAATGAAAAGAACATTCAGCAAAAAATTCAAAGTCAAAGCATGCGAATTAGTGTTAAAAGATGGGCTAAAGCACAAAGTGGTGGCAGAGAAATTAGGAATAAACCATATAATGCTTTACCGGTGGATAGATGACTACCATACATACGGAGAAGATGCGTTTGTCGGAAAAGGGCATCAGCATAAAGAAGATGCCGAACTAAAAAAGTTGCTCAAAGAAAACGAGCGGCTGAAAATGGAGAACGAAATATTAAAAAAAGCAGCGGCATACTTTGCGAAACACCCGGCAGACGAGTAAAATTTGCAAAAGAACGGTTAAAAGGATATAAAACGAGTGAAGTATGCAGACTGCTGGGCGTGTCAAGGAGCGAGTATTACCGAAAAAATAAGCATACAGAAAATGAAGAAAAAGAGATAGAAAAAGAAGTAATTAACTGTTTCAACGAAAACAAGAGAAATTACGGAAGAATACGGATACGCAAGGCATTATTACTTAAAGGAATAGATGTCAGCGAATACCGTATAACAAGGATGCTCAAAAGGAACGGTCTCGTTGCAAAAAGCGGGAGAACGGGAAAGCCAAGGGTAATAAAACCGACAGAAGAACAGTATATAGAAGAAAATTTAATAAAAGATAAATTCAGCATAACAATGCCAAATTATTTGTGGTGTTCGGATATAACCGTGCTTGATTGTTACCGTAGCAAATTGTATTTATGCGGAATAATCGATGTGGCAACAAGACGGCTTGTCGGTTGGGATATAAGAAAGCATCAAAGACAGGATATAGTACAAAAGGCTTTCAAAATGGCAATAGGCAGAAATCCCGACAGACCACAAGGTGCAGTGTACCACAGCGACAGGGGTTGTCAGTACACAGCCAAGAAAACCAAAGCACTTGTAGAAGAAAACGGTTTCAGAAATAGTATGTCCCGCCCCGGAACGCCGAGCGACAATCAACCTATTGAGAGTTTCTGGAAAACGCTCGAAGTTGAGATGCCGGATATCCGGCATCTCAACTTCCAAGAAGCATCAATAAAGATTGTTGAATACATAGAACTTTATTACAATTCCCAAAGACTGCATTCTGGCATAAATTATTCTGTTCCAAATCAATTTTTCACTCTTTTATCTGTCCACTAATCTTGACAAGTTTCGAAAATTGCTACGCAATTTTCCCCGAACTTAAAACTTAAAACTAAACACTAAAAACTATTTAGACTACCCCTCCGGCAAAACTTTAGTTTTGCCACCTCCCCTCACTCGTCAGAGCAAACTCCGTTCTTTCTGTTTCTGTGCAAGCACGAAAACTCCGGAACTTCGTTGCTCTTCCTCTTCCCAAAAAGTCTTCGACTTTTCGGGAGCCCTTTGGAGGCTACAAGGTTAATTGATTTTTATTTGCAAAAAACTAAATACTAAAAACTAAAAAAGCAGTAACGATTTCGTTACTGCTTTTTTAATAAATTCTATTCATCATCTATGTCCGAATAATCTACATCGGTGTAGGTTTCGCGGTCAAAATTTTGTTGGCGTTCGAGGTACTTTTTCCTTGCCTGGCGTTTGTCGTCTGTTGCGGTATAGGCGGCTGTGGAAAGCACAACCGAAAAGAAAATTCCGATAACGGCAAGAAAAGCAACAAGGCACAAAAGCCACCACGCGATACTGACAAGAAAAGCAACCAAACAGGCGATAATAACGATAATAACGCAGACAACACCTGCGCCTATGTAGGTGTACATTCCGTCTTCAAGATTGTCGTAGACTTTGAACATATTTTCGGAAATCGCAATCAAGAGCAAGAATACAATCGCCGTCAAAAGCCACGATACAACAGTAAGATTATGATACAAAATCATATCGAGAAGCATTACCAAAGAATAGATTACCGAAGGAACAACGGTAAGTTCTCTTCTGATTTTCCTCCAAAGGAGAACAATGTAAGGAGCAGCAACACAGCCGACAAGAGCAGTTCCCACACCGCCGTGAAACAATGGTGCAAAGAAAAGCATAATAAAAATAACAAGAGACGCTATGCACAACGGCTGTCCTTTACGGGTTTTTGCAAAAGGTATGATTTTTCGGCATTTTTGTTTGAAATCTTCAAAGAGACTGTTAAAGTCCAAAAAGCCCACCGCCTTTCGCTTGTATTATACCATATAAGTAGAAAATATGCAAATTTTGGAAATTTTTGCGTTATTTTGCACAAAAAATGCACCCCGAAAAGAGGTGCATAAATTCTGAAAATATGCAGGCAAAATCAGAAATCAAGTTCAGCCATAGACTTATCAATATACTGTTTTACCTGTTCTTTGTTAAGATAATAGTGTCTGCGTCTGCCCTCGTAGTCGTACAAAAGCAGGTTGGCATCCTGAAAACGGTTGTTATACATACGAAGTTGTGCGGGCGGGATGTTGAGTTCTCTTGCGAGTTCCTGAACATAGTATGGCTTTTGCGCATACTTTAAGAAAATCTTCAGGCACATATCGTCTCCCAAAATTTTCAAAAAGGCTTCCAAAGATGCCTTTTCTTCCTTGGCGGCAAAGTATTGGTCACACAAAAAGCCGTTGAGCAAAAATGCAGACGAGTCGTCATATTCCTTGCAGTAAAAACATACGGGATACATATAACTGATACAAAGTAATATCCTCTCATTACCGGCGATGACCTTTGCAATTTCCGAAAGTTGAAGGACATCACTAAAATAATCAAAGTCAATTTCCATAAGGTTTGAATAGCGTTTCTGCTGCTTTTTTGCCTGCTCGACTACCTGTGCTTCAAACGGTTTGAACACAGAGTAAATGTAGCAGATAATATGGCGAATACGCATTTTTGTTTCTTCGGGGTATTTGTAAAGCGTGATTATTTTTCCTTTCAGTTCGTCGCTGACTTCTTCAATATCGAGAATATAGTTTTGCATTTTCTCCATATCGTCGAGTACCGTACCCCAGTCTTCACAGTTGCTTTGCGAATGTTCGTTCAGAAAACTTCCGCCGATAAAGTTGAAAAGTTGTGCATCGGTGTAGGAGTCATACTTTTTGAGCAAAGCAGAAAAAGAGTTAATGTCCGGGTAGTCAAAAATAAATGCTTTTAATACACTTTGCAGTATTGTCTTTGCAAAGGAAAAGTCTTCAATCTCTCTTTTAAGATAAGGTGAGATTGAATTTTTTATTGCATCCAATACCTCTGTAAAAAGCGGTTGCTCTGCTTCGAGTTCCTTTATCTTCGGGTCGTTTTCGTTAAGCCCGTAAAAGTCTTCAAGAAAACTGACAAAAGCACCGCAAAATTCAAATATCGGTCTGCTGACAAAATTAAGTTTGCTTTTAAATTGAATATAATCTATTTTCTGTGGCTGTTGAGTCATAATATCGCCCTCTTTTATTGATAATATCAAATATAAGATAAATTTGTCAAGTACGCAAATCTATGAAACTTGCACTATAGACTTTAGAAAAATAATATGGTATAATTGTCACAGTTTAGAAAAGGAGGAAGAACAAATGGCAGACGATTTTAAAAACACAAACACAGAAAACACTGAAGAAGTCAAAGAAGCCGAAAACTACGGCGATGATTTTGTCAGCGATGAAAACAAATTTGAAAACGAAGTAGACGAAATCCTTTCCGAAGAGGAAGTTGTACTTCGTGATGAAGCAACAGAGCAAGGTCCTTCGGACGACCTTACTCGCTTGAATGTAAATCAGACAAAGCGTGAGTTAACCGAAAAGAAAAAACAAAACACAGTGCTTATCGTTCTTATCATTGTACTTGCCGTACTTCTTGTCGGCGTCGTTCTTTTTGTTGTAATATCAAAGGCTAATGCAAACGGCGACAAAAACGCAAGCACTCAAGCATCAACTACCGCTTCAACCGCTGTTTCAACAGCACCGTCAACACAAGCACCTACAAAGGCTCCGACACAGGCTCCGACACAGGCACCTACTCAGGCTCCCACACAGGCTCCTACAAAAGCACCTACACAGCCCCAAACTGAAGCGCCTACAACACAGCCGGCAACACAGCCACAGACTATTCCGACAAACGGTTAATGTTCGAAAAAGTTACACCTGTTTTTACAGGGGTATTTTTTGGGGAAAATTTTGGAAAAATTTAAAAATATATGGAAATTCTCAAATTTATGTAATATAATGTTGAATACAGAAATCAAAATCTTTCGGGGTGCGTTATGAAAAAAATTGCTTTGTTTTTATGTCTTGTTTTTATCTGTCTTTCTTTTACCTGCTGTTCGTCCTGTGGCTTTTCAAAAACCGAAACACTTTGCACAGAACAACAAGTGCGACAACTTATGGAAAGAAACCTCGATTGCTATATTGCTGTTTTTGCTTTGAGCCATCTTCCGCATACAGGCGACGAAGTGACAAACGGTTTTTATCAGGTCAGCACATCATATTTTAACTCATACAAAGAATTAGACGACTTTGTCCGCAGTACATATACAAAGGAAAAAGCCGATGAACTTATGAATGTTTATCCCGAAAATCAGGGACCTTTGTATAAAGAGATAAATTCTATGCTTTGCGTAAATACAAAAATTTCCCCCGCACAGGAAAATTACAGCGTAACATGGAACGACGATTACAAAGTTGAGTTTTTATCAAACGATAAGGAAAAATGCACATTTAAACTTACGACAACAGAGGTAAATTCCGAGGGTGTTGAAAATCCGTATGTAATAGAAGGTTCCGCCGTTTTTGAAGACGGAAAATACAAACTGACAGAGATGTATCATTGATAATTTTAAAACGCTGTGATAAATTTTTCACAGCGTTTTTAGTTAGAAGTTAGGAATTAGGAGTTAGAAGTTTTGGTGGATTTTCGCATAGCGAAAATCAAATATAAATCTCCGCAAAGCGGATACCGAAACACCTCACTCCTCACTTCTCACTCCTAACTCTCTATATATAGAAAATTATGGTTGCGTTATACTGCACTTTAGTGATATAATAAGTGATTATAGTGGGGTGGTATGTATGAAAGTCACAGATATTTTGAATAACGGAAGGTACTCACTTTCGTTTGAAGTTTTTCCGGCGAAAACCGATACTAATTTTGAGGTCGTCAAAAACGCTACCTTTGAAATTGCAAAACTTCTGCCCTCATATATGAGCGTTACATACGGAGCAGGCGGCGGCACGAGCAAATTTACTCTTGATATTGCAAAAAGCATTCAGGAAAAGTACGGTGTAGCAACTCTTGCACATCTTACCTGTGTTTCGTCAACAAAAGAAGATGTAAAAGAAAAGATAGAGTTGATGAAAGAACTCGGCATTGAAAATGTTCTTGCTCTGCGCGGCGACTTGACAGAAGAACTCATAAAGTCCGGCAGGGATAACTGCGACTATAAATATGCCGTTGATTTGATAAAAGACCTCAAAGACTCAAATGCCGACTTTTGTATCGGCGGCGCGTGCTATCCGGAGGTTCACCCCGAAAGCAAAAATCAAAAAGACGACATAAAATACCTCAAAGAAAAGGTAGACGCGGGCTGTGAGTTTTTGACAACACAGATGGTTTTTGACAACGATTTGCTCTACAATTTCATTTACAAAATCCGCGAAGCGGAAATAGAAGTCCCCGTTGTTGTCGGAATTATGCCGATAACTACCAAAAATACCGTCAAGCGTGCTTTGGAACTTTCGCATTCATTTTTGCCGAAAAAGTTTTATACTCTTGTAGATAAATTCGGCGATGATGAAAGTGCGATAAAGCAGGCGGGCATTATCTATGCAACCGAGCAGATTGTCGACCTGTATGCCAACGGCATACAAAATGTTCATGTCTATTCGATGAACAAACCCGATGTAGCAAGAAAAATACAAGAAAACCTTTCGGATATTTTAGGAAAGTGATATTTACGACTTTTTACAAAACATATAACGAAATTACCCTTGATAAAAATAATATATTAAGATATATGAAAGCAAAGGACAATGCATCGCAAATACAGTCGCTAATAGATGAGTGTATCACTCTTTCAAAAGACAAACTCAAAGGCAAAGTTTGTTACAGCGTTTTTGACATTTCTTTATGCAAAGACACGCTTGATTTGGGTTTTACAAAAACCAATTCAAAAGCGTTGATAAATCACCTCGAAAACTGCAGCAAAATTGTCCTCTTTGCTTCTACTGTCGGGATAGAACTCGATATGCTTGTTACAAAATATTCTGCATTGTTACCGAGCAAGGCTTTTTGTATCGGAGCAATAGGTACAGAGGCGATTGAAACTGTCTGTGACCGTTTTTGTGACGATATTGCGACAGAATATGGCGAATGTACAAAGAGATTTTCACCCGGCTATTCTGACTTACCTCTTGATATGCAAGAAGAAATTTTTTCCGTACTCGATACAAAGAAAATCGGGCTTTCACTTTCACAAAGCCTTTTAATGACGCCGAAAAAATCCGTTACGGCTATTATAGGAATAAAAAAATAATTGATTTTCGGAGCAAAAAATGGATATTCGTACTTACTTAAAAAATAATATACTTTTCCTCGACGGCTCTATGGGTACGCTTTTGCAACAAAGCGGGCTGAAACCCGGCGAACTTCCCGAAAGATGGAATATTACTCGCCCCGATGTGGTAGAAAATATCCACAAGGCGTATTTTGATGCGGGCAGTAATGTTGTAATTACAAATACTTTCGGCGCAAATTCACTAAAATATGACGACAAAGAACTCGAAGAAGTTATTAGTGAGGGTGTAAAAATCGCCAGAAAAGCAAGCGAAAAATCAAACGGCAAACAAGAGAAATTTGTTGCCCTTGATATAGGTCCTCTTGGAAAACTTCTAAAGCCTTTTGGCGACCTCGACTTTGAAAAAGCGGTTGAGATTTTTGCAAAAACCGTGAAAATCGGTGTAAAATGTAATGTTGATTTAGTGTTTATCGAAACAATGAACGACAGTTACGAAACAAAGGCGGCGTTGCTCGCTGTAAAAGAAAACTGCGATTTACCTGTATTTGTTTCAAACGCCTACAGCGAAGACTCAAAACTGATGACGGGAGCAAGTCCGAAAGCAATGGTCGCTTTGTGTGAGCAAATGGGCGCAGACGCTGTCGGTGCAAATTGTTCTTTGGGACCGAAAGAACTCGAAAGTGTAATAGAAGAACTAATAAATTATTCTTCAATCCCCGTTTTGTTCAAGCCTAACGCAGGACTGCCAAAAGCAGTAGACGGCAAAACCGTTTTTGATGTAACACCCGAAGACTTTGCAAAAGAAGTCAAAAAGCAAATTGAAAACGGTGTGCGTATTGCAGGCGGTTGTTGCGGTACTACTCCCGAATATATAAAAATGCTTGTAGATGCGACAAAAGATATTGAAGTTAAACCTATAGAGAAAAAGGAAAAGACGGTCATTACTTCGTACGCAAAGGCGGAAGAGTTTTCTTTCATTCCCGTTCTTATCGGCGAAAGAATAAACCCGACAGGAAAAAAGCGTTTTAAACAGGCACTTGTCGAAAACGATATTGAATATATCTTAAAAGAAGCGGTAAACCAAGCGGACAAGGGTGCAGATGTACTCGATGTCAATGTAGGACTTCCCGAAATCGACGAAGAAGAAATGCTGTGTTCCGTTGTAAAAGAGTTGCAGGCTGTTGTATCAAGTCCCTTGTGTATTGATACATCAAATAAAAACGCTATGGAAAAGGCGCTGCGGATTTACAACGGTGTTCCGCTTATCAACTCGGTAAACGGCAAAAAAGAAACTATGGACGCCGTCTTTCCCCTTGCCAAAAAATACGGCGGTGTCATTATCGCTTTGACTCTCGATGAAAACGGAATTCCGAATACGGCAGAAGAAAGACTCCAAATTGCAAAGCGGATTTTGTCTGTCGCAAATGAATACGGAATAGAAAAGAAGAACATCATTTTCGACACGCTGACTATGGCTGTAAGTGCCGACAAAAACGCAGCAAAAACCACCTTGGAAGCACTAAAACTTATCAAAAAAGAAACAGGCTGTTATACCGTTTTGGGTGTGTCAAATGTTTCCTTTGGCTTACCGTGTCGTGATTTTCTGACATCAACTTTCTTTACACTCGCTATGGAAAACGGACTTTCCGCCGCGATTATGAACCCATACTCTGAAAAAATGATGACAGCGTATCATTCGTACAAGGTTTTGCACGCTCTTGATGAAAACTGCCTATCCTATATAGATTTTTGTCAGAAAACGGAAGAAGCACAAACAGGCATAAAAGAGAACACAGAACAAAAAGCAAATACTTTGCTCTATGCCATAGTAAAGGGACTAAAAGAAGATGCGGGCATTTTGTGTGAAAAACTGCTTGAAAGCAAATCTCCGCTTGATATAGTAAATGAAGACATTATCCCCGCCCTCGACAAAGTCGGAAAAGCATTCGAAGAAAAGCGTTGCTTTTTGCCCCAACTTTTGATGAGTGCCGAAGCGGCAAAAGAAGCCTTTGAAAAAATCAAAGAAAAACTTCCTGAAAACAGTGCGAAAAAATCAACCGTTGTTATCGCAACCGTAAAGGGCGACATCCACGATATAGGAAAAAATATCGTGAAACTTTTGATGCAAAACTACGGCTATAATGTAATCGACCTCGGCAAAGATGTAGAGCCTTCTTTGATACTTGAAACGGTAGTAAAATATAACGCACCATACGCGGCGCTGTCTGCTTTGATGACAACAACCGTTCCCGCTATGGAAGAAACGATAAATCTCCTAAATGAAAAAGCACCGTTTTGCAAGGTGCTTGTCGGCGGTGCTGTCTTGACAGAAGACTATGCGAAAAAAATCGGCGCGGACAAATACGGAAAAGATGCTCTCGACTCTGTCCGCTATCTCGAAGACGCCGAAAAAGGATAAAAATATTCATCAAAATAATTAAAATATGCAATCTTTTTTCACCAAAAGAAGATAGTATTTTTCTTAAAAATAATTTATGGAAAACTCCGAAAAACGCAGAAATATAGATGTTTCCTAACTGTTTTCAAAAAGTTTTTGTAGTTTTCAACGAAGTTTTCAACATTTATTATTTTCTATTGGAAAAATACAAAAATGCATATTTCAAAAGTGTCCGCGAAGCCCGATTTTTCCTATGTTTTCAAAAAAGAATTATATTTTTGAATACCTCCCCATTTTTTGCCAAAAATATAGGTAATCTGTTTATTGGCGGTGCAAAAATGATAAGAGGAATTAACCATCAGGTCATAGAAATAACATCTATCGACAACAAATATTACGAAAGGGCGTTGCTTGTTTTAAAGCCTGAGTACAGTTCGGTGCACAGAGATTTGCTCGAACACGAAGCACGAAAAATGCTCAAAGATTTTAACACGCTTTCATCGTTTCAAGGCAAAAGAAAATTTCGGTATCTTTTTTTCAAACTGCTTTTTTCTACCCTTTTCGGTGCGGCTGTAACGACACTTGTTTTCCTGTTGATAAAATAATATCAAAATCCCCGTCATATTATATGGCGGGGTGTTTTTATGTTAGACAAAACTTTTTGTACTTTGGAGCGTGCGGGGATTTTTAGCGTTTTTGCGATTACGGTTTTTCTCTCTTTTCGTGTATCTGCGAGTTCTCTCTCTGCGTTGGAAATTCTTTTTTGCTCAGTAAACGACAGCGCGTGGGAAAGAACGAAAGCCGTAGTCTGTGCCTATTTTATCTGGTGGGGAATGGAACTTTTGCTATTAAAACTGCCGTTTTATCGTTTTGTGGTTGCAAAAACTTTGTCCCTTTATTTTTGCGTTTTGCTTATGTTCGCTTTTCATTTTATTTATTTGTCAACAGGCAATTCCGACATAAAAATTGCCGATACAGTCTTTTCCTTTTTTGCTGTTTCTATCTCTGCGTTTGTGACAATTCGGCTGACAAAAAGAGACAAATCCGCAGAACTTTTTTACCCTTGTGTTTTTCTTTTGATGCTTATGTTTGTGATGTTTTTCTGCTTTTCGATTTTCCCGCCGAAAATGTTTTTGTTCAAAGACTGCAACGCGGGTATTTACGGCTTTCTTGAAAAAAGTGTTGTAACAACGCGAATTTTGACATAAATTTTCAAAAATATTACGAAAAAAATATTTTTTATTCTTATTAGGCAACTTTATTCAAAACCATATATGGTATAATCACAATGTATAATTATCAATATAATGTGTAGGTGTGCGCTATGGACAACAGGGATAAAACAGTACACGACGACCTCATTATCGGCAGAAACGCTGTAAACGAGGCTTTGTCATCAAAAAGACCGATAGAAAGTATCCTTGTCGGCAAAAATTCCAAAAACGGTGCAATTGTTGCCATAATAGCAAAAGCAAAGAAAAACGATATTGTGGTCAAGGAAGTCGACACAAAAAAACTCGACTTTATGACAGGAAACCAAAATCACCAAGGAATAGTAGCCATAGCGTCAGTAAAAGAATACTCTACCGTCGAAGAGATTTTATCTTACGCAAAAGAGAAAAACGAACCGCCTTTTATCATCATTCTCGACGAAATCGAAGACCCGCATAATTTGGGCGCGATTATTCGTACTGCGGAATGTTGTGGGGCTCACGGCGTTATTATCAAAAAGCGCCACAGCGCGGGGCTGTCCTATTCTGTGTCGAAAGCGTCTGCCGGTGCCGTTGAGTATGTAAAGGTCGCTCGCGTTACGAACATTTCCCAAACAATAGGCGACCTTAAGGAAAAAGGCGTTTGGATTTACGGTGCGGATATGAACGGCGAAGACTACACAAAATGCGATTTTAGTGGTCCTCTTGCCCTTGTTATCGGCAACGAGGGAAAGGGTATCTCCCGTGTAGTTCGTGAAAAATGCGATTACATAGTATCCCTCCCGCTAAAGGGCAAAATAAATTCACTAAACGCAAGCGTTGCCACAGGAATTTTGGCATATAAAATAGCAGAAAAAAGATAAATTTTTCGAAAGATAAAATGAAAGGAGTTGATGAAATTGAGTTTTTTTCATAGAGATACACAGAATGTAAACGAAAACAAAAAAGACAAAATCGAAGAAACAGAAGAACTTACCGACATAAATGAACAAAGCAAAATTTCATCAACCGAAGACGGCAAAAAATCGGGCAAAATGGAGGAAATCTACTCCACAAAAGAAAAGCATATAAAATATAAAAAGCAAACCCCGATAGAAGCAGAAGAAGAACAAAAGAGAAAAGCCGAAGCAAAAGAAAAACTTGTTAAAGGTAAGGCGGAAATTTCCTTTGAAAGTGAAAAACCCGCTATAGATGATGTTGAACTCGAAGCGGAACTTGAAGAAGGAACGGTTGTTTCCGACGAGATTATCGGCGAACTTTCCGAAGGCGGAAGAATTCGCGGTATCTATGTTCAGGATATAGACGATATTGACATTTCGCTTGACTCAAATGATGCTTTGAAAAGATATGAAAAGCAGGTAAATGCAAAAAGAAAAGTCGATACGCGTAATCCGTTGATTAAGGAAAAGCAGTCGTCTGTTCAAACAGACCACAAAGCACCGAAAACGGTAGCAAAAGTCCCCGTATATCAGCACGAAAGCAAAGTCAAGAAAATACGATTGAAAGCGGGAAAATTCACCGATGTTGTCGAAAACGAGTACGACGAATATCTAAAGTCAAACGACCCGACAATTTCGCAAAAACCCGGTTCACCTCATCTTTTGGTCGAGCCAAAACAGTCGCTTATCTATACGCTTAACAAAATGGCACAAAAGCGAAAGGACAAGCAAGCGCAAAAGGATGTTTCAACTGTTCACCAAAAAGACGACAAAAAAGAACAAATTTCAAAAGTACCAAAGCCCGAAAAGAAAACTGCCCTTTCAAAAAAGCAGAAGATAAAGAAACCACAGCAAAAGGCACAAGAACAGGAAAGACAGATTGACTACGAAAGCAATCAGGATGAAAAATATGTTCTTCATCAGACAAAGGATAATATCAGAAAACTGATAAAAAGAACGGTTATTCTTTCTTTAGTTTTCATAGCATCACTTGTGCTTGAAATTATTACTCGAAACAAAGGACAAGAAATTTTCTCATCATTTATGCCGTCGGGTTGGATACTTTATTCACTTTTGAGTCTTCTTTTACTTATTATTGCTGGCATTGTATCGAAAGAGTATTTCAAAAACGGACTGAAAACTTTAAGGCATTTTAGTGCCAATGCCGATACCGCTTTATCGGTTGCGTATATCGCTGTATTTATCGAAACGATAGTGTCGTTCTTTGTTCCGAATGACTTTGTAAACGGTAAAAATCATCTCTACGGTATTATCGTTAGTATTGCACTTTTGTGCAATACTGTCGGCAGACTCTTTATGGTGCAGAGAGTGAAGAAGAATTTCAGGTTCATCACATCAAAAAGCCCTGCCTACGCAACAAAAATTTTCAACGATGAAGAAACAGCAAGAAGAATTTTAAGCGGAACTACGGCACAACGCCCGATTATCGCTTATCAGCACCGCACAAAATTCTTGAGCGATTTTCTGAAGATTTCGTACGCACCCGACCCAAGCGAAGAAACAACTTCAAAACTGACTCCGATTACCCTTGTGTGTTCGTTGTTCGTCACGATTTTGTATCTGATAATCTACAAAGATTTTGTCGGCTGTATTTGTGCTTTGTCTGTTATGATGTGTATCAGTATTCCGTTTTGCTCCTTGCTTTCGGGAAATATCGTCTTGTACTTTTTCAGTAAAAAAATGCTCAGGCATAATGCGATGGTAGCGGGATATCCGTCTGTACGCCAGTTTTGTGACTCAACCGCGATTATCGTAAAAGCGGATGAACTATATCCAAAAGACAGCGTAAAACTTGAATTGCTCAAACCTACAGCGGAATATAAGGTCGAAGAAAACCTGCTTTCTGCCGCGGTGGTATTAAAAGAATCACAGTCACCATTAAGATTTGTTTTTGATGAACTGCTCGTTGAAAACAACCACAACCTGCCGAGAGTCGAGTCCGTTATGTATGAAGATAAAAGCGGTCTTGTCGGCTGGGTAGACGGCGAAAGAGTGCTTATCGGAAACAAAAGCCTTATGGACAGATACCATATAACGGCAGAAGAACACGCTCTTGAAGCACGGTGCAGAAATGAAAACAAACAACTGACCTATATTGCCGTTTCGGGACAACTTGTATGCCTTTTGGTAACATCATATCAAAAAGATAAAAAGGTATCTGCTTACTTATCCCGTGCCGCACAAAACGGACTTTGCCTTGTAGTCAGTACAACAGAGCCGAATGTATCTGCACAGAGGATAACAGAAGACTACAACATCTTCTTCAGAAGTGTTAAGGTACTGCCCACAGGCTATGCAAACGAGTGCAACGAGGCTGTATCCAAAGTAGAAGAAACCTCGCGTGCTTACCTTGCAACAAGGGGAAAATTTACTTCACTTTGCAGAGCAATATCAGGTTGTATAAAGATGAAATCCAATATTATGATAGGACTTATCATCGAAGTTTTCGGACTTATGCTCGGAGTTTTACTTTGTGCCACAATGGTGCTTTATTCTTCGGTTTCTTCATTGTCCTTTGTCGAGGTAATTCTTTATCTGTTGTTCTGGGGAATATCAACCGTTATCGCTCAACTTATCCAAAGACCATAGGAGGAATAGAAAATGCTTATTGCACCGTCACTTCTGTCGTGTGATTTTGCCCGTTTCGGCGAAGAAATCGAAAGGGTAGACAAAGCAGGTGCTGACATTATGCACCTTGATATTATGGACGGACATTTTGTACCGAACCTTACTTTCGGCGCACCTGTTATAAAGAAACTGCGAAAATATACAGAAAAACCTTTTGATGTTCATCTTATGATAGAAGAGCCGTATAAATATATTGACGACTTTTGTGACGCGGGTGCAGATATTATTTCATTTCATACCGAGTCAAAAAGCGACATAAAAAAGACCATCGAAAAGATAAAAGAGCGTGGAGTCAAACCCGCCCTTGCAATAAAACCGAAAACACCTTCTGATGTTGTTTTGCCGTATCTTGACGACTTGTATATGGTGCTTGTTATGACGGTAGAACCGGGTTTCGGCGGTCAGAGTTTTATGGCGGATATGATGCCGAAAGTCGAAAAAATCAAAGAGGAATGCAAAAAACGAGAACTCCCCATACTTTTGGAAGTCGACGGCGGTATCGCAAAAGATACTATCGCCTGTGCATCAAAATCGGGCGTAGATATCTGTGTTGCGGGTACTGCTGTATTCGGTGAAAAAGATGTAAAAAAAGCAATAGAAGATTTGAAAAATTTATGTGAGTAATACGCTTTTTAGCGTGCCTATATTTTGTTGGAAATTCCTTAAACAGAGAGAAACCCTTTGCAAATTTGCAAAGGGTTTCTCTGTTTCTAAAAGGAGATAAATGAAAAACAAAAAAAACAAAACTATAAGGCACAGCCGATATGCTCGATTGCATTGCCCGAAGAAATTACATTTGCGTGTTCATAAAGATGAGAGAGAAAAATCTTGTCAAAACACTCACAAGCGGCATATTCTTTGAGCAGCATTTTTGCATTTTTCGGTACAACGGGATAATCAAAAACAAGATAATATTTTCCTTTTAATTCAAAAGCGGAGTTGTTGTAAAAAAGTTTGCAGTTTTTGTAGAGCATTTCTATTGCTTTGAGAAGTTCATCACAGTTTTCAAAGCGGTAGCAAGGATAATCTTTGACCTTTTTTATTCTGTACTTTTTTCTTTTTGAGCGTTCGTTTTGTAATGTCAGCAAAAGAAAACATCCGTCGGTGTCGGGTATCGCTTCCATAAGGATTTTCTTTTGATTTTTTGCTTCCGAATTACAAAGGGCAACTTTTAAAAGTCTTAAGAGTATCAACTTTGAATGTTCATCAAAAAACCCCATTTTTTCATATTCAAGTGCAAATTTTTTCATATCGTC
>JAZLJE010000194.1:0-25342 GCA_045617705.1 Ruminococcus sp. | reverse complement strand
TGCTTGCAAAAAATACTCTCCCCTTGATGCGGTTCACAACCCTTATAATCATTCAGCAAGGGAAACAAGGAATGTTTTTAATCCGCGTTTCCCTCTTAACTACCAAAGAAAAAAATCTTTTGGGCGGGCTTCTCACCGCCCCGTCCTATTCATAGCGAAGCGAAGCAAGGATAAAATTCTTACCCTCGGTAGAGTTATAATTATCCCTTGTATTTGAAAAAGCCGTGAGTTATTCACGGCTCGCTTATCATCAAGGAAAGACCGATTGATTATCGGGCTTTCTTCCTTTGCGCTCCTTTTTGGGGTGGGTGGTCGGGCAATGAAAAAGAGCGGGTAAAATCCCCGCTCTCGGTGTAAGTAAAAAGAATTTGGTTAGGATTCTTCGATGTATTTTGAATTATCTTCGATATATCTGCCGTTAAGAGCATTTTTGCCGTCTTTCTTGCCTTGCTCGTAAGCATCAATATCATCTGCATTAACTGTAACTGTTGCTTTTATTGCTTTTGAGTTTTTGAATTTCTCATTAAAAGCATCTTCTACAGAGTGAGGGGTAACAATCATCAGTTCTGTACTCTGTCTTGATAATTCGGCATTAACCGCATCAACAAAGCCGACACAATAATAATTAAATGTTCCTTGGTTTACCGAATCACCCTCTTTCTTTCGTGATTTCATATAATCCTTACCAAGCCGATTGGCGGTGTTGAATAAATATGTAAATACCGCTCTTGCCGTCATTATATCATCACGATAGCCATAAAAGGTAAAAAGGGTTCTGTTTGTGACATAAGCCTTACAACGAAAATTATTAGCAATAACGGAAACAAGTCTGTATTTCCATTTGTTTCCCCCGCCCATATCAACAGAAACCTCTTCAATAGGGATTTCCTTATCTTTTCCTTTGCCGTCTACATCATCAAGAGAAAGTCCATATTTGGCAAGCAATTTTTGAGCCATTAACGATGCTGAAATTGCTTCGTGTTCATTGGCTTTATCATTGGCAAGGGCTAACAGTTTTTCGACTTTCTTAATTACGGATTCTATCTTGCTATCATCTGCCGTCTGTGCGTTCTGCTCGATTTCGATTTCCTTTGCCGAATAGGTAAAGGTTAAATAATCCTTTCCTACTGTTACATTGTAATAATTAACAAGTTTCTCTGATGCTTTTTTTGCCTTTGGATATTCCTTGTAATACACAAGAAGTTTAATTGTTCCACTCATTGTAGTAATAATGGTTTTTGGTTTTATATCCTCACCGACAACCCATTTTTCTGTATCTCTAAAAGAATTAAGACTAACTTTTATATCGCACTCCCTTAATATATCAACTGTTTTGAGAATGGCGGTTCTTAAATTCTTATCCATTTTTTCTTCCTCTCTTTTCCTCGCCGTGAGTAAATTTACAATCTGATACGATTATATCTAACATCATTCAGCCGATAATCCGAACTATCATAATCTCGTAAAAAGCCCTTTATTGCCTCGGGGATATTCTCGATTTCCTTAATCAGATTCGCTGACAATTCCTCAATTCTATCAATAGCCTTATCAAGTATATCTCCGTCTGCTTCAAAATAAAGTTCGATTTCCTTGATTTTCTGCTCATAATAATTTATCTGCTTTTCAACCTCGCTAACAAGCACTCTTGCGTTTATGTGCTTTCCGTCATACAGTAATTTTTCATTGTTGATATGTAGAATAGTGATTCTGTCCTCGGCTAAATAAATGTCAAAATAATGCTCGCTCTTTGTAACATATAAATACTTGTATGCGCCTTGCAAAATATCATAATATTTTTTGTTGCAAAGCATACAACCATTATCTTTTATAATCGGCTTTAATTCTTCAAGAGCCGTAATACATCGTCTGTACTTGGCAAGTACCTCGCTCACCTTTGTAAGTAATTTCTCGTTTATCATATAATCCCTTTCTACAAGGGGCTTTGTTCAAGCCCCTTGCATTAGTAAGTTATTCTCTACTTCTATCGCTTAAAGCCTTTAATAATGCTTTGGCATTTGCAATCTTCTTTTCAAGTTTTTCTCGCTCATACCAACCAATATCATAAACAACTCTCTGCTTGCAAAGTGCCGTGATTTCTGATACAAGCGCATTTTCCAAAATGGAAATTTCCTCTTCTGATAACTGAATATTCATAACTAAAACCTAACCTTTCTGCTCTCACCACAAGAGCAAACCTATCTTTAACTTACAATAAGATTATAGCATAAAAGTCTGTAAATGTCAACATATAAATAATAAAAAGACAAGAATTTTACAAGTAAATTGAGCCATACATAAACGGGTAGCCGATACACTTCGCCCGTGTCAAGGGATTAGAGGAAGATTTTTTGCTTGCAAAAAATACTCTCCCCTTGATACGGATTCAGAGCCTTATAATCATTCAGCAAGGGAAACAAGGAATGTTTTTTATCCGCGTTTCCCTCTTAATTACCCAAAGAAAAAATCTTTTGGGCGGGCTTCTCACCGCCCTGTCCTCTTCGTAGCGAAGCGAAGCAAGGATAAAATACTTACCCTCGGTAGAGTTTAATTATCCATTAAAAAAGCCGTGAATACTCACGGCTCGTTATCATCAAAGAAAAGGCTGATTAGTTATCAGACTTTCTTCCTTTGCTCCGCACGATGCAAAAAAAGAAGAGGTTCAAGCCTCTTCTCCCTACTTAATCATTATATTTATTATGCCCGATGCAAGATAAATGAATTCCAAGACAAATAAAGTGTAAACTGAACCACGGAAGATTTTCTTTACTCCGTTCAATAATTTGTCTACATCAATCTTGTAATGAACCGCAAGGGAACGGGCATAACCACCGATGAATAAACCCGCAAGAAGCAGATAAATCGTGGTTACTACAGTTGATTTCAAAAGTATCACCTTTCTTTTCCTTTACCGCAAGGAAACGCGCGAGATATGACTTACGCGGAAGTCAATATCGTTAATTGTAAACATATTGGGTTTTCTATAGCCATAGTGAGCGGAAAATTCTGCGGTATAACCCAACATACCGCAAGCCGTTGTTCCGTCCTTAAATATTATATCGACAAACTTTCCGATATTCTTCATAAGGTCTTTTTTAGTCGGTTCTTTCAAAATAAAATCTCTCTTTCTGTTCCCAAATATCGTACTCTTTGTTATCAAAATCACAATCTGTATGAAAATCGCAATTAGAACAACAAATAAAGCCACATTCCATACTTCCATTATCTTCTTTTCGCAATCTTTTTTCTGATATTTTGCCACTTTTCAAAATTTTGTAAACATTAGTATATTGGCATAATTCGTGATACTCTAACTCTGCGCCACATTTAGGACATTTGTTAAGTACATTAGACATTATATAATATCCCCCGTGTTTCCGAAACTAATCGTTATATGAGATTCATTAAGGATATTATCAATGCACTCTTTTATATCGTATTTGGTATCACTATATCGCTTTCCGCATTTTTGACAACAAGCCATTTTCTCGTAAAGCGGGCGAACAGTACCGCTTTCCATTGCATCTTTAAGCAATAAGCCCTTTCCGTAGGCTTTAATGGCGAATTCTTCAACAGATTCGTATGTATGTTCGCACGATAATTGATTATGTAAATAGCCAAGGTTCTTGTGGTATGTAATCCACATTTCATCTGCAACATCTTCAAATCCATTTTCTTTCAATAAAGCCTCTAATGTTTTGGCTCTTTCTTGTGTGATTTCAAGCATTATTTTTGATTCTCCTTTGCCCTCTTCCGTCAAGTTCAATTCCTTGTTTTAAGTCGTTATAAATTTCAATAATTCTCGTTTTTGATGCGTGAATATACACTACAACTTCACAACGGGTATCATCGTGATATTTTTCTCTAATCTGATTTCCGAACTCATCATAAGCGCGAGCATTGCTTGATTCAATGCTATGATTGCTTACTCTATATTCTGTTCCGTTAATCGAAAAATAATAACTATCGCCATTACGAGATTGACTAATCCCGTTCTCTGAACAAAAGGTCTGTATTTCGTCCATTTTCTGTGCGAATTCTCTTTTGGCGGTTTTGCTTGGTTTCCACTTATAAGCCATATCCTACCTCTTTTCGTAGTGCATATATTCTGTGATATGCTCTGCGAACATTTCAAACATAATAGATGCGTGAACGGGGTTCTCTGTCACAACCCATTCCACCCCGTCAATATCAATAATAAATATTTCTACTCCGTCCTCTATCTCTTTTGATAAATGAGCGGGAATGGTGTCCTTGTTGCTATTGATAACGATTTCCTTTGTTGAAATAAGCATTGTATCATCTTCCTTTCTTTAATTTAGTTCCTCGCCGTGAGTAATTATATGCTATTTATGAAATCACTTATCTCTTCAAGGCTAAAAGATATAGGATTCTGCAATTTTTCTAACTCTTCCTCGCTCGGAATCTCTAAATATCTTGCATTAGTACGCACAATTTTGTTTCGTGCATCTAATTCTTTCCCCTCTAAACTATATCGGTTAGAACACGGGGAACTGTCAAAATTTCTTTCATCGTCATAAGAATCATCTATATAAATTTTATCCTCAACGATTGCTTTTATAGATGCCAAATGAGCAAAGCCTCTTCCTCGGACTACTACTAAATCACCAACATTAAAGCCGTTCATAATATATTCCTTTCGCTTCTAATTATTTTTCCTCGACTTTCTCTAAACACAACGCGGGAATATTAAATGGCTTTCCCCCGTCCCAATCACATTTTATTTTGCCGTTACGCGCCATTCCCAAAACCCTAAAAGTTCCATTATCAAGGTATCTTGGCAAATTTAGTCCAAGAGAAATAGTTGTACCGACAAGTCGAACTTTATCTCCGATTTTCAACTCTTTTACCCGTTCCTCGTTCAAAATAAGAACCTTACTTCTTCGCTCTATCGCTTCTGCTTCAATGCGTTTTGCCTCTTCTGCAAAGCGATGATGTAATTTTCCGTGACCGATACACCCTTCAAGGTCGGGGGCTATTTCTCTCAACGAGCAATTATTTTCATATTCACAAGAATTACATCTTAACATTGAAAATGCTCCCATAATCATTCCTCACTGCGAGTAATTATTTTCTTTTAGATTCGTGAACGAGGCAACCGCAAGATTTCTTTTTTTCGCTACTCAAAGAAATATAACTTGCCTTGGTTGTATTACCACAATCACACTTACATTCCCATACTACAGAGCCGTTTAGCCTTTCGTCTGTGGGCGCAATGGCAACAAGACGGCTAAACCGCTGACCTTTGATATTTTTCATATTATTGAATCCGCGGGCGCAACCACAAGAATGTAAGCCTTTCATTTTTAAGGTGCTTGAAGCAAATTCAACTTCTTTCCCACATTTGCACTTACAAAGCCATATTGCCGTTCCTCTGTTTGTTCGCTTGCCCGTATCATCTAAAGCGGTTAAATAACCATAGATGCCGTTCTTTTCTATTGCAATGCTTTTTCCTTTACGGGCGCAACCACAAGACTTTATATGCCCCGTTTTAAGGTTTGTACCGCCCGCAAATACTTCATTACCACAATCACATCTGCAAAGCCACACTATGCTTTTGTCTTTGGCTCTTTGTTCGGTAGGGCTTACAACTGTAAGCCTTCCGAACTTCTTGCCCGTTAAATCGCTTCTCATACTTCGCCACCCATATTAAAAATTCCTTGGTCGATAACGGCAACAATACCGCTTCTTTTATCGCCCCTATAATCACATTTTGCGGGGTCTTTTTTCCAATCCTCTTCTGTATTACGATAATACATTACAACAAAATCTCTTAAATTCCTCAAATCAAGGATTGTTCTCTCTTTTATTTGCAATGCCTCAACAATCTTGTTTACTTCCTCGCCCGAAAGACAACCGCGCCTTTCGGGATTAAATTCTTTATCAAATTCTTTGAGCATCTGAAAATTGGTCTTTGTAATCATTTATCTATTCCTTTCTACGAAAGCCCCGCCCTTGCGAGGCTCCCGTATTTATATTTAGCAATCCCAAGTATAACCGCCCGAATATGGGTCAAATCCCTCGTCCTCATTGTAATCGGGTTCGCAAGGGTCATCGTCCTCAACATCTACTGTTCCGTGACCGCTTTCGATTACATCAACTTTGTAGCCCTTTTCATCTTCAAGCCATTCAATGACTTCTCTTACATCTGTAGCCTTTTCAAGAAACTTGCCGATTTCTTCTGTTCCGATGAATGTATCGGTATCACATTCTCCCGTACTTCCGTTTTCATCAGCAACACCAAACTCCAACCAATCATAAGAATAACTAATTGTTCCAACCAAGCCCATTGCTTCACAAAAGCCTCTTACCTCGTCCTCTACATAAGCAGAAGCGATTTCATCTGTTAAGCCATAACCGCTAACCTCTGTGATAACTAATTTCTGTGACATATCCAAAACCTAACCTTTCCGCTCTCACCAAGAGCAAACCTATCTTTAACTTACAAGTAAATTATAGCACTAATGTCTGTAAATGTCAACAAAAAAATAAAAATAATTATAGTGAATTTTTCGACAATCCTCGCCGTGAGTAGATACCCCTCGCCCGTGTCAAGGGAATAGAGGAAGATTTTTCGACACGCGAAAAATACTCTCCCCTTGATACGGATTCAGAGCCTTATAATCATTCAGCAAGGGAAACAAGGAATGTTTTTTATCCGCGTTTCCCTCTTAATTACCCAAAGAAAAAATCTTTTGGGCGGGTTTTTCACCGCCCTCTTATGTTCGTAGCGAAGCGAAGCAAATAGCAATCCTTACCCTCGGAAGAGTTCATAATATCCCTTGCACTTAAAATAGCCGTGAGTAATTCACGGCTCGCTCGTTCATTAAAGGAAAGGCTGATTGATTATCGGGCTTTCTTCCTTTGCGTAGATAGCCCCGTCTGCCCGCGTAGAGGGCCGGTAAGGGGCTTAAAATAAATAAGGCAAGGGAAATCTACACCCTTGCCTTAAAATCGCTTCTATGGCTTTGTATCAAGTTCTAATTCCACGATAGCATATCGCGGAATAATATACCCAATGAATATATCAGCATAACTAATAAAATCAAAAAACAGATAGCAATTAACCCGCCAACAACACAAGCAAGAACCAAAAGGAAATGCTTTAACTTGTGTTTTTTGATTATGCTGATAATTGCCACTATCGGCAAAACAAATATTATCAGCATAAAAATCAAAGCGCTTATTCCGTGTAATTCAAAAGACATAAACTATGCTCACTTTACCACGGCGCAAGAGTTAAGGTCGCCCATTTCCAACGGATAGCAACCATACTCACAAGGGCTTGCTTTACCGCTTTCAACCCAAGATTTATTAGTTGCATCAGTACCTAAACTACATTCATCGCTCAAAAGATAAATCTTTTCTGTGTGGTCTGTTTTTATGAGATTTTCGTCTTTATCAATCTCATAATAGACAATCGTATCGCCCTCTTTAATTTCCTCACCGTTCATATCGAAATACTTATAAGGTTTTGATGAATAATCAATGTTTCCTAATCTCTTCTGCATATTTTCTTCCTTTCTTTCCTCACCGCGAGGATTTACTTAAAAAATTCAGTTCCCCAAAAACCACTCTTATTCTCTCTTGCTTCTCTGACCTTTTGAGTAAACAAATCAGAATGAGCAACATTCGGTGGTATGGTACAAAGATTTGCTAATCCTTTCTCTAACAAAAGCGCATTTACCATTTCTTTATCTTCTGTATAAACATAAGCAAGTGTCCTGTCATATTTATCGGTTTTATCTACATCGTATTCAAGATAAACCGATTGACCCGTAAGCAAATCTTTTGTGAATTGGCTCGCCTCTACTCCCTCTTGTGTATTCTCTTTGTAGGAAGTATCAGCAACAGATTCGGGGGTATCAATGCCTATCATTCGTACCCGCGTGTCTGTTCCGTCTATATTGACGATGATAGTATCGCCGTCAACCACTCTAATAACCTCATATAGCCCATTTAAGACAACAGACGAGGAAATGTTCGCATCTGTATCTAAAGGCTCTTTAACGGGCTTCTCACCGCTCCAAAACAGCACGGATAAAACAAAGAATACAAAGGGAAGAGCCATACCAAAACCGCCCAACATTCCCGTATATACAAATCTTTTTCTATTCATCTTTTAACCACTTTTTCAAACTACTCCAACTTTGCAAGTTATCTGTTGTCAAAGTATGCTTTAGCGCATCGCTTATTATGTATGGATATGCTTCGGCATAAACATTTTTATTTTTGTTGTTCTTCTTTCTTACGATATACATTTCTTCATTTTCAACAATCAAATCGGATATGCTCTGATTTGAGCAATTTGCCGTTTCAATATTACCCTCGGAATCAATGTATTTAATGTAATAGTGTATATAAACGGCACTTTTCCCGTGTTCCTTTGAAGTGCGGGAAAACTTCTCAACGCATTTGACACTTGCAATCTCTAATAGGTCAACCGATGCTGACTTATATATTTTATAAGTAGTTGATAAAGTACCTAAAGCAAATGGTATTGACACTAACACCAAAGGGTTTGTTATCTTAAACCCCGATGAAAAGAATTTCAGATAAATTATCAAGAAAACCACGCAAGCACCATAAAAAATTACTTTCCCGAAAAGTCTTGGCAAAGAATAAATTTTGCCAAAAATCTCTTTTTCGTATAAATCCAACTCTCTCCACATTTTATTATTCCTCGATTTTCTTCAATTCAAATAATATTTCAAATTTGGTATCTAAAGCCTCTACTAATAAACACGCAATATAAGCCGATGGCTCTGAATCCCCTCTTTCCAATGATGCGATAGTGTTGCGGGAACACCCCACCAAAGCCCCTAATTCCTCTTGGGTAATGCCCTTTGTGATTCGGTATTCTTTGATGTGATTCACGAACACATAATCTGAATGTTTTCGCTTACAGTTCTTCATAAGGTTTTCTCATTTCGATAACTGTCAAATAATAAGCCTCAAAATCAGCAAAAGCATCGGCAATCATCATATCTAAATCCTCATCATTAAGGGAATCAACATCAAAATCTAAATCCTCATCATCATAAAGGCAAAAACTGTCATTCACATCATCAGAAATTATATCCCGATATTCTTCCAACGAGGGAATACCACCCTCATAAGTTCCATTGATTTCTATATAATGTGTTTTGGTTTCTTTATCAAATTGTGGCTTATATCTATCAAGTTCCTCGATATATAAGCCTACTCTCTGTTCAACATATTCTCGTACTGTCATACGCTATCACTCCTACCTTTTCTTCTTACTCGCCGTGAGTAAGTTTCCATTTGCTTGTAGCCATTCTCTTAATGTCATTAGATGAATATTTCGCAAATACTTCATCTACGATTGCATTGTTTTCAGCCTTTGTAATAGGCTTTTCTGCGGTCTTTCTGCACCAATCGAGAAATTCAAGGCTAAAGGTTCTATCTAATCCTATAACCCTCATACCTCTTATCAATCCGTTACGGCTCGGGTCAACCACTACAATATTAAATGCAACTCCCATAGTATTACTATTATTGATTTCCTCAAAAATGAATCGCTCGTTTTTGTATAATCTTGGGTCAAATACACAATCTCCGATAGGCAAAGCCCCAAATGTCAATGTAATAAATCCACACCCTTTTATATCGGTGAATGTAATCTCAAAATCAGATTTTGAAGATGAAATGCACTCTAATTCAACGAGTGAAATATGATTCAAAAAGCAATACAATGTGAATCCCGTAACCTCGTTGTAATCAAGCAAATATCCGTCACCCATATTTGCGTACTGAACAAGACAAGTCTTATCCTTTTCAAATTTTTGCCATTCTCTATTCATAACAATACCTTTCTTCAAATTACTAAAATCGGGGCGGTGGTTAAACCGCCCTTGATTTTATGCTTCTTTGTTAAGTGCCTTTAATGATGCGTAAACTCTCGGGTATTCAGATTTTGCGAGGCTATTTTCTGATACAAAATAAGATGCACATTCAGCCATATCATAGTAGCCATTTCTGATGCAACTCTCGTAATATTCTTCGATAGTAACCTCAAAATCTTCTCCTAAATCTTGCTCGATTTCTTTAATCGTGCGCTTCATAATCTTGCTCCTTTCTGTAATAGATTTGTCAACAAGATAATGATTATCTTCATCTACACATAGTAGAAATTAAAAAAATCTAATTTTTGTGAAATGCCTTTACATAGGCATTGTAATCGCCTTGGCGGGCAATAAGCCTAATCCAAAAATTAGCATTTTTACCGCGGTAAAAAAGATTTCCCTCTTGGTCTGATAAAACCTCACATTTCTTCTTGCTTATGAGTTCCTTTATATCAACCACTCCATTCGGGAATCCCGCCATTATATCATTTACAACCGCCGTAGCCTCATTACCAATAGCCATAAGTTCATCGTGTGAAACAAGGTCTTTGTGACAATGAGCAAGTTCATCATCGAACCACTTCACCCACCACCTATACTTATCGTGGTCGCAACGGGCATACAAGATAAGATTATTAGCATTATAAAGTTCTGCATCGTCCTCTAATTTCTCGGTCTGAAAAGGAATAACATTTTTTTTCAGAAACCAACCGCGCTTATATACAGACCCGACAAAAGGCTTTAACTGTGCGTTGTGGCATCTATCAGCATCAAGTAAATGGTCTATGCCGTAGGTATCTTCAATTACCTTACAAACGGGGTCTGTAATAGCGATTTTAAGGAAATAAACTTTTTCCGCAACCCCGTGCGTATGAGTTTCTTCGTCATAAGGAAGATGATAAATCCAATCCCAAGAACCGATTTCAGCAAGCCCGCCGTTCCTCTGAACGAATTTTACTATCTTTTCAGCAAGGGCTATGGTCTTGGAATCGTTTTCGGCAGTAGAAGCCCTAACCCACGCATCGGAAGGAAATAAGAAAAATGTATATCCCTCATATCCAAAAATATCTTTTACCATAGATGCGTGTTCCTCAAAGATACGCAATCTTCCCTCTGCCAACACTTCTTTTATGTATTTAGGAAATTCTATCATTAACACTCTCCTTTTCAATAGCGAGGAAGAATCATTCTCCCCCGCCTAATTATTCATTTACTTTACAATGCCGTACAAATCATCGGCATAAATCCGTCCATTGAACGCATTACGGATAAAGGTACATACAACACCCGATTCAACAACCTCACAAGTTCCGTGAGTGCCGTTATCGGTCAATATCTTAATATCGCCCTCAACTTGCTTCTCTTCCTCGTAACTTTCCCCGAGAATTTTCTTTGAATGAATATATGCTTTCATAGTGTCCTTTCCGTCCTCACCGCGAGGACTAAACCTATCTTTAACTTACAATAAGATTATAGCATATATGTCTGTAAATGTCAACATAGAATAATAAAAAATCAAAAAATTATTTTCGCGCTTCACGGGGAAGAATCAGCGACTTACCCATTATATCTACTTTGTTGCGACTAAAATCAGAAACAACAATTTCTTCATCTTCTGCATCATCATCTAAAGGACTATATATAAGTTCAGCCCATTCGGTCACAAGCACTTTTTCGTTTTGCAAACTATTATAGTATTTACGGGCTTTTTCTTCGGTAGTCCATTCAATTACATCTGTCTGCCCGTCTTTGGAATAACGGACTTTCCATTCCTCGGCTGATGTATCAAATGCACAAAGAATATTAGCACCCTCTCTACGCGCATCAGAAGAGGCTACAACCTCTTTTGTTCTATACACTCCCCAATTATCCATATCCTCGGGAATAGAGGCTAATTCGCCAAAATACACGCGTTTACCGCCATATTCTACACCTACAACAATATCTCCCTCGTTTTCATTTTTGAAATCACGAATTGTTAATGTCATATCTTACCCTTTCCTTTCTATCCAATAACTTCATAGCCCATACTTTTAATGGCTTTAATGAACTCTGTATCGCGTTTCATTCGCTCTGCGGGATAATCGTCTACCTTTGCCTCTAAAGCCCGCACAAGGGCTTGTGCGTTGTATTTTCGCCATTCTACATAACCATATTCAGATACTTCTTCAATTCTCTTGCCGTCTGCAATCATCGTAGTATCAATGATTGTATTCATAAAGTCATTCCACGCGTGAAAAACGGCTACACCGCCCTTAAAAGGCTCACCCGATACTACAACACCATACACGGCACTCATCACCCTTGCCGTTCCTCTGCCTTGCTCCACGGCATTAACAAATACATTAAATGCGTTATCGTAACATTTATTCGGTAAATAAGGCATCGAACCCGCTTCGTTGTATGTTATATAGGATAAAGAATAATCGTCAATTTTCTTAATTTCCATAGTTTAATTGTCCTTTCTGCAAGCGGGGAAAATTCCCCGCCTACATTCATCAATAAGGAAAAGGCTTTCTGTCCTCTCCCTTAAAATTCTCCGTCCTTTCGGCACTCTTTGTAAAAAGGGCAAGTAAGACAATTACAAGCACATTTTCTCTTTTTAATCCTCTTGCTTCTCTGTAACCAAAACCAAATCTTTTCCATAACCTAACCTACCTTTCGATGATATTGTAGCCTTTATGGTGTCCTAAAAAAAGTACACATAAAACCTATCTTTAACTTACAATAAGATTATAGCATATAAGTCTGTAAATGTCAACATCTAAATAATAAAAAAGCACGGAAAAACTTATCTTCCGTGCCTCTCATATTCGATATAATGATTAAAATAAAGTGCAAGCCGTCCATTCGCTCGGATATACGCAAGCCCAATCGGGAACATATTCGCCGTTATTTCCGTTTTTATCTTTTTCAACATAATATACGGGTTCAAATTTAACCTCGCGTTTCCAACAATGAGAAGTGACTTCGCACCCGTCAAGTCTTTTGAAATTATCAAGAACTCCGTCCATTTTAGAAATTTCCTCAAAGGGCTTTCCGTTCTGCGCTAATCCGTCAATCATTTTCTGTGCGGAAAAAACCATTGTGCAACCATTAACCATTTTAACTTACCTTTATCACTCTAACCAAAGTGACCCTTTCTTTAACTTATACCTAATTATATCATATATGTCTGTATTTGTCAACTACTAAATGCCGTGCTTATGCGGTTTTGAGGCACTTTTTTAGTGTTTTTTATAACGCAAATATTTGAAAAATGCTCGTAACATATACAAAATGCTCATAGCAAAATCAATATAATTCCTCGCCGTGAGTAAGCCAAACGGGTAGCCGATACACCCCGCCCGTGTCAAGGGATTAGAGGAAGATTTTTTGCTTGCAAAAAATACTCTCCCCTTGATGCGGTTCACAACCCTTATAATCATTCAGTAAGGGAAACAAGGAATGTTTTTAATCCGCGTTTCCCTCTTGATTACCCATTAAAAAATCTTTTGGGCGGGCTTTTTACCGCCCCGTCCTATTCGAAGCGAAGCGAAGCAGAAATAACCTTTCCCCTCACTTGTGTCATGTAGGGGAAAGGTCGATTTTACTTATGTCGGGCGAGCTGTGGTAATGGCGAAGAACAACATTAGAAAAATCGGGTTTGGGGTAGATGTATAAGAAAAAAACAAAAAGAGCAAGGCTTTAAGACCTCACTCTCATTGAAAAATATGTGGTTAAGATAGGTAAAAGGACTAAAAAACTAATTAAACCGCTTCATCATCGGCATCTGAAGAAAGAACCTCGTCCTCTTCAGCAAAAGAAGTGCCAAAAAGCAAAGTAAACGGAAGAATCTCGCCTAAAGAAGAAAATTCCTCATCAGACAAAGACGAAAGTTTATCGAGCAACGAATCATAAATAGACGAAAACTCATCACCGCTCGCAACCTTATAGAACGAAAACCACGCGGAAACATCGTCACGAACAAAAGGCTTATCGGTAGGAAAAGAATTCAAAATCTGCTTCTCTTCATCAGAAAAAAGAACGATTAAAGCATCAGTATTCACCATAATTAAACATTCTCCTTTCCAAAGTTGCTCAAATCAACAGTAGTCTTGTGTAAAGAAGTAGCCTTGCCGTCAACAGAAGCACGGGAAACAAGCCCCGTCTTAACGGCATAAGATAAAAGACGAGAAGCCCTCTCTCTTGGCATATCTAATTCAACCGCAATATCATTAACACTTAAATCAACACTATACATTCCGTTACCCTCGCTTTCTCCATTATCGCGCATAAAATCACATAAGCGCACAAATCCATTAACATAAACGGGTGCAACCTTATCCGTAAACCCGCAAGAAACAAGATAGCGAAGAATTTTATTATGGTCGAGAGAATTCTTCATAAACACCGCCTTTCAAATCTATCGTGTAGATTCAGAATAGCGGAATGAAAGAACACTCTGCCGTAAAACATATTTGTTAATCTTCTCTTCTTTTTCAAATGTCTGAACCGCATCGAGAATATCAATCACATCACCGCTCTTCAAATCCTTTGCGAGTTCAAAACAATCATCAACGAATTTTACATCAATCCATTCGGACTTAACAATCTTCCCGTCCACCTTGTCCTTGCGGGAAGTAGTAAGGTCTGCAACAACCCATTTTTTTGAAACTTCGCTAATATGCGGATTGTGTACCACAACCGCGTTAGCCGTGAAATTCTGCATTTCAATATGCTCCTTTCATTGATTTAACTATAGCACGAAAGTCTGTATATGTCAAGTGCTATGCTGAAAAAATTTATTACCAACGGAGTTTAATAAATAAGTTCCCTTGGCTATTTGCGAGTAATCGCAAATCTCAATTAACAAAGGAAAGGAATTAAATTATTGCTTTCCTACATTTAGGACTTTCAATCGGAAATCCGCGCCCTAATATATTCAAGATTACCACGATAAGGGGTATCAACCAAGTACCAAATACCGCCGTCTGCGCTCCAAAGCATTTCCATACGGGTTTCAACCCATTTATCTTCAACCAAAACTTCTAAATGCTCGCCACAACAAAAGCCTATATGCTCCCAAAGGTCGCTAACAAGTAATCCGTACCTTTTGTTCTTTGAATTATAACCTAATCTGCCCTCAATCATCTAAACACCCCCGACAATATATTCAGTAAGTTCAAACCATTTAGAAACTTCATCATCTGATAAGCGAGATAATCTATCAAGCGATTCTTCTTTCCATTTATCTATATCAGAGGGTTTAATACTATCATTCATCATAGAATATACTTTATCTAATAAAGCCGAAGCCATTTCAGAATCAATCACAATGTAATCCTCCCGTCTACAGTATAATATAGAATTATAGCACGAAAGTCTGTATAAGTCAAATAAATAAGGCTACAATAAGAAGAGTTTTAAGAAAAATAAAAAGGGAATAAGCAGAAAGCCTATTCCCTTCATATCGCTATTCTTCTTCTGAAACTTCCTCAATCGGATTGTTTATCAGAACTCTATTTATTCCGTATGCCTTAAAAAGAGCCAACTCCTTTTCACGCATTGTCATTACCGCCTTAACCTTTGGCGATGTGACAATTTCGGAATAATCTTTTGATACGGGAAGATACTGTGCATCTTCTTTTGTATCATCGGAAAAACCTAATTTTTCAAGTAACCTTATCATTCTTAACTCACTCCTTTAGTTCTCCGCTCTGCTCTTGGTTCTGTGATTTATCTTTATCTAAATCATCACGGGCATCAAGTTCCTCACCGCGAGTATTATCAACTGATTTAGCCCAATCCGACATAGCCTGACCGCCTCTTTCTTTATCATCGGTGGTCTGCGCTACTATTTCGGGTGCTTCTGTGATAGTAGCCTCACCTCTCTCTCGGGTAGACTTGGCAAAAGCCTCGGCAAGAGCCGTCTGTGCTTTACCGCGAGAAGTCATTTCGATAAACTCTGTAAGATTCTTTTGGTCGCCACTTCCTATATCAACACGAAGAGGCGGTGTAATCGTAAGTTTATCGCCCACGATATGATATACATTTATAGAGGCTTTAGTATAACCGATGAACTTCTCTCCCGCAACATCTTTCGCTCTTGCTTCTTGAATCGTTTTCTCTGCCTCTGCAACTATTTTATTTGCAAGACGAGGTGGCATCGTCTGACCCGCTTTGAAAATAGGCTTTTCAAATAAAGGATTACCCTCGCAAAAAGACACTTCAACGGCTACTCCATTCTTTGAAAGCGAAGCCTTAATATTTTCTAACTGTTGTGTAGCAAGGCGGGCAAACTGCGCGTTATCTACACCTATCAACTTGCCGTATGCCTCTTTGATAAAACGGCTCTCTGCAATAATCTTTAAGTCATTTGCGGTCAAATTCTTCATTGATTCTTGTGATTTTGCAATCGCCCTAACCGCCTTAATAGGTGATTCATAATATGTCTGTCTTAATTTCTCATCTACCGACATATCACGGGTCATATCGTGAGCCTCGGTTTCAAGTCGCGTAAACTCTCCCATAGCAACTTGAATTTTGTTTGAAGTAGCCGACAAGCGATTCATAAGATTGTTCTGCTCAACCTTTGTCGGTGCTTCGATAACTTGTGTAAGTATATCCTTTGAAACTTCAACCAACTTCTGAACTTCTGCAACAAGGGAAATTCTCTTGGCGAGATTATCTTTAAGTTCTGGTGTACCCGCTTTCTGATAATCTTCTGTTAAAGCACGGCTCTTATCAGCAAGAAGATTTCCCGTCTGAATAGCATACTCAAACTTATCCTTTGTAGCATCAACTACTTGCTCTTTTGTCAAAGGTGTTTGGTCTATTTCTTCAAGGTGCATATCCAATCCGTGTTCTTTAAGTGCCTTTTCAATCTCTGTAAGCAAGGTTTTTGATGTATTGGCAATTACGGCAAAAGATGTATTAAGGTCTTTCATTTCCTTATCCTTGCCCCATAAAGCAACATAAGGAACACTCTTTAATTCAGTATCAATACCGAACTGTTTAGCAACCATAAAGGCTACAGATTCGGCTTGCACTTCTTTCATTCCGCGCGTGATTTTATCTGTTTCAGATAAGCCCATTTCGGTCTTTAATTCGTCAAGGTCGCGGTGCATCATTGAATGAGCAATTTCGTGTAAAGCGGTGCTTACTTTATCAGTTTCGTTTGCATCATTAGCGATAACGATAAAGCCCTTATCTCCGCTATCACGATGAGAATAATAACCGCCACACTCGGGGTCTGCAAGGGTCTTGTCCTTATCACGGCTTGCCTCTGTTAAAGGTACTCCGTGCGCCTTTAAGGAAAGGTCTTTGAGAACATCTAAAAGTTTTGCCATTTTCTCGGGATTCGGATTAGCAAGTGGCTTCTCCGTTTCGGGGTCAAACTTTCCTATTCTCTCGGGTGTGTTCTTAATCAAAACTTCGGTTTGGTGACTAAACTTATTGTAGCGGGTCTGTTCATTGCCGTTTTTATCAAGAAGTTTTTCACTATCACTCTTAACCATATATTTAGGCACATACATATTCTCGGGAATAGAGGTCTGTGATACATCGAAAACTTTCTCTGCGGTAAATCCCGTAATAACCTTACCGATTACTCTATCATTGATGAATTTCTTTAATTCAGCATCATTATTAAGATGTGTAAGTGTCTGACCGCCCGCAAGAACAACATTCCAACTCTTATCTCTTAATTGGTGGAAAGACATATTACTCAATCCTAAATGGAAGTGAGCATAATCAATAGACGGGTCTTTCTTCCATTGAGCCTCGCAAGATGCTTTAACAACATTGAAAAGGCTATCTTCACCTTTCTGATTTACGGCAAATTTAGGTCTTAAAATGCTCATACCCGTTTCGCCTTTATTAACTTGTCTACCAACTTCAAGCCATTGAGCATACCCCTTAACATAGGTTGCGTGAGGGTTCTGCATCATAATAAGCATAGTGTTATTGAAACTGTACTTATTTACGGCAAGTTGTGCCAAATCAGACATATACTTTTCATACTGTCCGTTGTTAAAGAAATCGTTAATGCCGTCCTTTAACATATTCTGCAAATCATCTGTTGTTAAACTCTTCTTTGGTGTTGTAGAAGCGGGTGCAACGGGTGATGTTGCGTTTGTCTGCTCTTCTGTTTCGGGTGCATTAGGATTAGCAAATATAGCATCTGCTTCGGCTGACAATCTCGCCATTTCCTCTGCGCTCATTCCCAAATTCACATCTGTCTGTGTTTGTGTCTGTTCTTGTGTAGGCATCTGCATTTCCCTTTCTTTTATTCCGCTATAAACCTCTCTTGCGTGGTTTATTGCGGTAGTATAATTCAAAGCATTATTATTACTATTATCAATCTTTACATCGTGATAACCGCTCATTGCATAATACTGTAAAGCCTCGTTCTGAACAAAGGTTTTTTGAATTTCCAAAAGCCCGCTTTCGGCAATAAACTTTCTTGCATCATCAACATTCTTGAATGGCTCGGGTGTTAATTTTTCTACATTATCTGATAATCCGATAAAACCTACATCAACTGTGCCGTCTGTGTGTTCAAATACGGCTACCTCTAACTGATAAGGTTCGTGTTTACTCATAGCCTTATCATATTCGGTCTTTATATAAGCATCTATCGGTGACGGAAAACTTATTCTATCGCGATATTCGGGTTGCAAAGCCTCTTTATCGACTATTACACTCTTACCCGCATACTTTCCAAATTCCTCGCCGTGAGGAATCTCAAAGATATAAGAATTGCCCTCTGTCCTATGAAATCTTGCATCGCTAAAATAATTCTTCTGCATTGCTTCAAGGGTTGAATCATATACCTCATAAATGTTGGAAGTACCCAAATCATATACATCTGCAATATGAGGGAAATCTCTTGAATCTCGCTCGCCCACCATTTTGATATAATCTCTCATTTGGTCTACTGTGACTTTCGGATAGATTGTATCGTAATAATCAAAATGCTCTGCAAATGTGCGAGGATTAAGTTTTGAAGCATCATAAGGTCTTTGCTTATCTCTTTCAACAAGCGGTGTCATTTCCTCGATAATAGCATTTGCCATTTCATTAGATAACTCACCGCGAGCAAGCCCGCTCGCCATTGGATATGCAAGCGAATAGTTATCGGGCAACTTTGCCAAAATCGCTAATTGCTCGGGGTCGGGTGTAGCAACTTCGCGAACATAATACTCCATAACCACACTTCTTACAGACGAATTAAGATGCTCAAAATACTTCATCATAGCAACATCTACTTTGCCCGATTCAAGGCTCTTGCGAACATCTTCCATATCTGCGGTATTTCTGCCGTCCATTTGCGAAACCATATAATCTAATTCATCAGTAGATAATCCGTTTTTTATGCCGTAATAAACTTGTGCAAGGTTTTTAGAAACAAGATAATCCATAGACGGCTTTCCCCATTCATCAGTAGAAGCCTGTCTTTCTTCGTAATATGGTGTTACTTGCTCTTCAATCTTTGCAATCCAAGGTTGTAATTCCGCATCGCCAAGATGAGATTTACCGACATACTCATCGTAACCCATATATAAGAAATCTTTATCTTCATATCTGCCGTTCTCGTCAATAACGGGATTTAGAATGTTGTTTCTCTGCTCAAATTCCCTTACGGCATTATACACATCTGTTCTGTCTGCGTAGCCTATGCCCGAATCAGTTCTTGGGTCATAACCCCTTGAACCTATTTCGTGACCCGAACAGATTGCATTTACTGTAGTAGAACCTTTCGCGAAGAAATGCTCAAAATAGAATTCTTGTATCGGCACGATAGGTTGTCTTGCTCTTTCTTGCGAAACTCGATTTATCATATAATCGTAATTTGTTTCGGTAAGACCCTCTGCACTAATCACGGCTCGGGCTTGTTCTCTTGAACCAAACACTCTACTATCATAAGCCTCGATGCCCCTCATATCCTCTGATAATTTTACAAGGCGATATGCTTCTCCGTTTAAGTTTGCGGGTGAAATACCGCCTACATCAAACGGATAATCTTCCGTACTCTCAATGGCTACCTCATTACCCACCAAAGCACTTGCGCTTGCCTCTGCTCTTGCCATATCATCGGCTATTTGTCTGTTTATCTCTGCCACATTAACGATTTTCCCGTTTACAATAGAATAACCGCTATCTCTAATTTGTTCTGATAATTCGGGTGACATTTCTCCAACCACCGCCACATCAAGGTTGCGTAATGTTTCAAGAATTTCAGCCATTGACATTGATTCGCCGTCTTTTCCGTCTATTGTTGCGCTATCTCCCGTCAACTCAACTTCTACGGCTTCTGCTCTCTGTCTTTCCGCAAGTTCTCTTTCTGCATCTGCAAGAATACGCGCTACCTCATCTGATATTTCAGCATCATCAAATTCAACACCGCGAAGCCATTCTACAACCTCGTCCTTACTGTCATAATATACATTCTGTCCGAACTCTGTTTGATATACCAAATAGCCATTCTCGGGGTCGCTATCAAATTCATCATAGTAATATCCCGCTACTTCCATAGCATAATTTACTGATTCAAGGCTTAATCCGTCCTCACGGCGAGTAGATGCAAATTCGGCTTCAATCTCTTGCGAAACCGCATCGGCATAAACCGCATCAATTTCATCTGCGTGAGTAATCGCCCATTCCTCGGTTCTCATTGCTTCAATATCGACTTCTGAAATATCAGCCTCATCAAAAGAAATTGACTTCACATCACCTAAATCAAGGTGGAATACTCCCACCTCATCATTTGACAAGGAAATATGCTCAATAGGAACATTGACCCTAACTGTATGTGTCAATTCTCCGTCCATTCGCTGACTTCTTGGTGCTTTTTCTGCATCGTGCCAATCAGCAACCGCATACATATCATCATAAGGCGAATAAATCTTACCCGTCCTCATCATCGCGTTAAAATACTTATCATCTACAGATAAATAAAGCGAAACTGTACCATTTTCTCTATCAAAAGAAACATTCGGATTCTGCTCTGCAAGTGCTTCAAGATTATCTCTCACAAAGAGGGCTTGTTCTAAATCACCACCCGATACTCTTTCTTCAAGAGATAATTTCATTGTAGGGTCTGCAACTAATTGATATGCTTGCACTTCATCAGCACTTAACAACCTTGAATATGTTGCCTTTCCGTAAACGGGGCGGGCAACTCCCTCTATAGGTGTTCTTTCATCGTAATTCTGAATAGAAAGAAGCCCCTCTGTAGGTAATGTTCCTATATCAAAGGGTCTATGGCTATTATAATAACTATATGTCTTTGCCATATCGTTCCTTTCTCGTTGCTTTTCTGCAACGGCATTTATCAGTTTAATTGTGTCTTGGCAATCACCGCTTGCTCTATGTGTCTGCTCAATCTCAATGCCTTGTTCTGCCAAAGCATTTGTGAGGCTTGTAGCAATATCTTTTTCATAAAAAGATGCGTATGATTGCATAGCGCATACGGCATTACGGCTAAATAAATCTCTAAAATATTCAAGGGCTTGCGCTTTACTCTCAAAGCCCGTAGGTTCTGTTTGTTGCGCTTCGATTGTCTGATATATAAGTCTTGTATCAAAGGGCTTATTAAATATCACGATAGGCTTATCACCCAAAGCCTCTCGTATATCAGCAAGAGAATCCGCGAATCTCGGACTACTTGCAAGTTCTTCATCTGTAATATGACTTACCGCTCTTGCGCCCTCGCTATATTCCGCATACGGCTGAAATGTTCTATTAACAAGTTCGTTTCCGTTTTTATCAAGAATCGCTATCTCTACGATTTCATCAGTATTACCTAATCCCGTTGTTTCGGTATCAAGCACAACATAATCTCTACCTTGCATTTCAAGAAAATTAAATGTACTTGCACTCTTGGATAAAGCACTCTTAATTTCCGACAAAGGCATTGAGGGGTTAATATCCCTTGGAATATCAATAAATCTTAATCGTGCCGTAGCAAGTTCGGCAACCTTGGATAAATCATATCCCTCACCGCCGTATCTTTCAAAAGCATTAGCAAGGACGGACAATCGGCGGTCTGAATAATTCGCCCGCCCTTGAAAAAAATTTCCAATATGAAGTGAATCAATCTTATTTGTTATATTGTCAACATATTCTCTGTCGGTTAAGCCCTCTCGGGAAAACAAGCCCTTTCCTCTTTCTGAATCAAAAGGAATAGGGGCTGACGGGTCTTTATCTACGATAATTTCTCCGTCCAAAATAACGGCTCTCATATCTCTTGAAAGTGATTGAGCATCACGGGAAAAATCAATACGATTTCCTTTCCAAGTGCCTTTAGTATGATTTATTCCGTTCAATACCTTTATTGTATTTTCGCGGAAGAGCCACATATCAAGATTATGTGTGTTATCTTCGACAATATAATCTGTAGGCTGAACCCCACCTACAATGAACTTTCCCTTATCCTCTCCGTCTGTTGTATAAATACGATGCTGATAATCAAGTTCGGGTAAAATCTCGTCAAGTAATCGGTTTTTATCATTTATAGCCCTATCAGATATTACCGCCGATAAAAGATATACCTCTATCTCGTCTGAATGGTTCTGAATAATATCTCTTACGGCATTAACTACATTCGTATGAACGGGTAAATTATAGAAATATCCGTCCTCATTAAGAACATCATAAATTGCTCTGTTTCGCTCTTGCGGGTCTGCAATATGGGCTAATTCTTTATCTAATTGCCTCCACCCTACAAGAGTGCCGTCATAATCGACAAACATTCTCTTCTTTGTTTTCATATTGCTACCGCGCCTTTCTCGATAAGCCCTTTACTTGCATCGTCCTTGGCTTTCTCGGTCTGCTCTACCTCTACATAAACATTGCGGTTTCTGTCATCAAGATTTCCATTTGCACTTCCTCTTGATTCTTTTGCTATTTTATCTCTCCATTGAGCAAGAGTAAGTGTCTGCTTCATAGATTTATCCGCTTCTATCTTCTCTGCCTTACGAATCATAAAATATCTGTCTGTCTGCGAGATAATTCCGTCTATACCATAATAGGCAACATTTTCTCGCCATTCCTTAAAGCGGTCTGTTTTTAGTTCCGCTTCGTACTTCGCACGAATAGTAGTCATAAAATCTTGTGCGGTCTGAAAATCAATCATATTAAGATTGTATTGCATCTTAACTTGTGTAGTAAGATTCTGTGTTTCCTTGTCAAGTTCCTCTTTATCTTGGAACTCTCGGTATTTAAGATAGGCAAGAAGTTTTCTTCGCATAACCTCTTTGACTATCTCTCTGTTAGCCACAACACCCGCCATATACTCACTCCTTCTTCCTCACCGCGAGGAAATATTTTTACATATATAATCACAAAACTACAGTACATAATTTCCGTACTTTACTACACTATATATTATAGTGATAAAACCTCGAAAATTCAAGAAAAAAAAGAAAAAGACCCGTGAAAACTCACGGGTTCTTAATCATTAACAAAGCAATATTCAACTTTAATATTTTAGCCTAAAAAGTATCATTCTTGGTTGCATTACAGTAGGAACATAGCATCTGACAATTATCTAATGTGGTTGTACCGCCTTTAGACCACGGCTTAATGTGGTCTGCTTGCATCTCCTTTAATTCAAAATGCTTGCCACATTTTGCACAATTACCATTCTGTCGCTCATAAGTTCCTCTTCTCATACTCTCGGTAAATTGTCTGATGCTCAAACATTTTGGATTACGAGTTATGCAATACTCAAAGATTCCTTTCTTGTTTGTTACATCATCATCAATCATTAACTTACTTACTTCTTCTGCAACTTCATTTGAATTAAAATTGTGGTCTTTGTACTCATTGTAAAGAAGCCCCCACTTTAAGCCTTTTTGCAAACTATCATATTTAGGATAAACAATCCTTACCCAATTTATAACTTGCTGAAAGTATTGCCACAATTCAACGGCATCTTTATCGTGTTGATGTTCAGCCATATACTCTTCTATCTGCTTGCCCTCTGCGCTTGCTTTCCAACTTAATACCGCTTCAAGATAATCTTGTCTTATAGGTGTGCCACTCATATAATCTTTTGCAAAATTATAAGCAACGCAATTAGGCTTACTAAAGTATTTTTTTGCATCTGCAAGCCAAGTTCCAACATAAACCGCGTTCCTCAATTCTTGCTCAAAGAGCCTTTCTCCCGCAATGTTTATTGTCTTAAACCATTGTAATTTTTCTTTTTCATCGCCCTCGCATATATATATCATAAGCGAATAATCCAAAATCTGATTTTTCTCTGATTCTGTTAAATTGTGCATATAGCGATAATTGATTGAAAAATCGCTATTGCAATATTGGCATATACTTATTGTTCTCTGTTGTCCGTCTAATAATTCATAACTATCCTCGTTAGGATTCTTGCTCCAATACATAACATTAAGCGGAAAGCCTCTTGTAACAGTATCAACAACGGCATTTCTCTGTTTTTCATTATAAACAAATTCCCTTTGAAACGGGGGTCTTATATCTAATTTTCCGTCATAGCCAACAACCCCGCCCTCATTATTATCTTTATAACCTTTAATCAAATCTCTAACAAAAACTTGCTTCATTTCAATTTTCATAAGGATTACCTCTTTCTCTTAATTAAAATTCTAAAATAAGGACACTTGCCATTTATGGACAAATCTTTTTCGTCCTCGCCTTTCCTAAAGCGAACTATTTCAAATTGAGCGGGATTATATTTGTCTAAAAATGTAATAGGAACACCGATAACACCGAAATAATCAAAAGGAATATCAACTGTCTTATCAACATTTATAGCATCATAATTGTCATACTTGGGAAAATCCGCATCATTATATGTCTTATATAAAAGTAAATCTTCGTGTCTTTCGGGATAATCTAAATTTGTGTACCACCGAACACCCTTTACTCTAACATATTTATTTCCGTTTTCGTCTATTCGACTACTCGAAGCGGTTAAAGGATAATCATTTGGAACGCGGAATTCTCTATCTCCGCTATGAATACTTGCACCAAACCACAACTTGTTTGATTGTATTAAAGGAAAGACCTCTTTGTATGTAATAGCATTTACATTTCCTATAATCAAGAACTTTTTGTTATATTCATACAACTGACCTATATATTCTCTAAACAAACTAAACGGCGGGTTAGTAACAACTATATCCGCATATTTAAGCAACTCAATACATTCAGGACTTCTAAAATCTCCGTTCTGCATCAATGGTCTTTTTTCAATATGATTACCTTTTTCATCGCGCCACATTTCAAGCATATACGATTGAATCTTTTCTTCATAGTGAGTTGCATATAATTTTTTCAATCCTAAATAATCAAAATTCAATTCAAAATATTTCCAAAAATTACTCTCGTCTGGGTCATCACAATTACAAAATACTATCTTGTCCTTAAAATGATTCTTATAATACTTTAACTCATTTTCTATATCGACTAATTGAGTATAAAACTCGTCTTTTTTT
>JAZLJE010000193.1:0-3542 GCA_045617705.1 Ruminococcus sp. | reverse complement strand
CTCGATTTTGATTTTTGCATTTTCCATTTTAAAAATGTTTACGGTGTTTTGCTCTTTCCCTATCGACGGAGTCGGCTTTACAGCAACCTTGAAAACAATCGGCATACCGTTTGAAATACCGCCGAGTATTCCTCCGCAGTTGTTCGTTTTCGTGACAATTTCGCCGTTTTCTATCGCAAATTCGTCGTTGTTTTGTGAGCCGTAAAGAGTTGAGCCGAAAAATCCCGAGCCAAATTCAATCCCCTTTATCGCGGGAATGGCGAACATAAAGGAAGAAATTTTTCCCTCGATTGAAGAAAAAAGTGCATTCCCAACGCCTTTAGGAAAATTTAGCACAGCACATTCGATAACCCCGCCGACAGAGTCACCGTTTTCTTTAGCAATCGCAATTTGTTCAAGCATTTTTGACTTTGTTTCGTTGTCGAGTATGGGAAAATCCGCGTTGTTTAGTGATGAAATTATCTCGTTTGTGAGTTTGGTTTTATCAAAAGGTGTGTCCTTTACCGAGTGGATTTCGCTGATGTGAGATACAATTTTTATACCGTTTTGTTCGAGTATCTGTCGGCAGATTTCACCCATCAAGACCATCGGTGCTGTCATCCTGCCCGAAAAATGAGCCCCTCCGCTTGTGTCAAAATTCAAGCCGTATTTGAGATACGCCGTGTAGTCAGCGTGGGCGGGGCGCAAAAGTCCCTTTATGCTTTCGTAGTCTTTACTTTTTGTATCATTGTTTTTAATTTCTGCTGTGATTTTTGTGCCATCTGTGAAGTCACCGGAAAAGCCGGAAAGGAAAATTGCCTTGTCGTTTTCTTTTCGCCGGGAAGAAAAATCATTTCTGCCCGGTGCTCGTCTTAAAAGTGCAAGGTTGATTTTCTCTTTGTCGATTTTGTATCCCTTTTTTATGCCGTCAAGGGAAACAAAAATACTGTCGCAGTGGCTTTTGCCGTCTATTTCAAGAGAAAGTTTTTCGCCGTATCTAAACATTGATTTTTCCTCCTAAACTTTCCAAAACTTCAAAGAAATCGGGGTAGGATTTCTTGACTGACTCACAGTCCGAAATGGTGGTTTTATTATCCAAAAAAAGTGATGCAATAGACGCCGCCATCACTATTCTATGGTCGCGGTATCCGTTGATATTTGCGCTATGTAACTGTTTTTTGCAAATGGTAATACTGCTGTCGTCGTATACAGCGTTAGCGCCGTAAGAATTGAGCATTTCGACGGTGGATTTTATCCTATCGGACTCTTTGAATTTGAGTCGCTCTATATTCGTAAGCGTGACACATTCGCCCGAAAATGCCGAGTAAACGGCAACAATCGGGACTAAATCTATACAGTCGCTCATATCGATAGAAAGAGTCTTTTCCTTGTTTGTTCTTTCTAAAATTTCGACGATTTTTCTGTCGCCCTGAATACTGTTTTTATTGAGTCCTTTAATTTTTATATTTGCGCCGAGAGCCTTTGCGGTGATAAAAAACGCAGCGTTTGACCAGTCGCCCTCAATAGTGTAGTCGGTGGCTTTATAATCGCCTTTTTTAATCTTATATCCGCTTTCGGTTTCTTCTGTACTAACCGAAAAAGCGGACAGAACATCTCGTGTAATTTCAACATAACTTTTGCTTTGAAGCGGTGACAAAAGTTTAATTTCACAGTCGTTTTCAAGTAGTGTCAGCGAAAGCAAAAGCCCCGATACGAACTGCGAACTTATATCCTCGGTTAGCGAGAAAGTATCGCCCTTGAGTTTCCCGTTTATCGAAAAAGGCAAAGAGCCGGTGTAGTCTACATCTACACCGTGATTTATAAGCAAAGTTTTGTACTGTTCAAGCGGTCTTTTTGACAGTTGTGCACTCCCGAAAAATTCGGTTGGAATACCGAGTGCGGCACAAACGGGAATAAGAAGGCGCAGGGTAGTTGCGCTGTCTTTGCAGTCAATTTTGACAGGAGAGTTTATATCTTTTGCAAAATTTTTTGCATCTACAAAGGCGGTAGTTTTATCAAAAGTTATCTTGCAACCAAGGGTGATAAGTGCCGATACGGTAGCCTTGATATCGCCCGACAAAACTATGTTTTCTATCTTAACTTTTTCTTTTGAAAGTGCCGAGCAAATAAGCACTCTGTGAGCATAACTTTTTGACGGCGGGGCTGTGTATTCCCCGCAAAGTTTACTTTTTTGAATAGTGATTATCGACATAATTACTCCGTAAGAAAAGATACAAAATCATTGTACGAAAAGTCTTTTACATAGCCTTGTCCGACTTTCTCGCACAAAGCGATTTTAATGTTATCAAGGTAGTTTTTCTTATCTCTTTTTATATACGGCAAAAGTTCGTCTACCGGGCAAACAGCAGAGCAGGAGAGAGAGTATTTGTGCAAAAGCATATTAAGTCTTAAGAGTGTATCTTCGTCGCACAGACCGTTTTTTACTGCTCTTTTTGTGATGATTGACATACCGATTGCAACCGCTTCGCCGTGCTTGATTTCGTAGTCGGATTTTTTCTCTACCGCGTGGGCTATAGTGTGACCGAAATTGAGTATCAGCCTTTTTGATGTGTCAAATTCGTCTTCTTCTACAACACTTGCTTTCATTTTTATACACTGTGAAATAACCTCTTCTTTGATATCTTCAAAGTCTTTTGTTTCAAGAAGTTCAAAGAGGTTTTTACTTTTTATCATAGCGGTTTTGATGATTTCGGCAGCCCCGCAGGAAAATTCACGACTGTCTAAAGTTGAGAGTGTATCGGTAGCGATAAATACGGCGTCGGGCTGTCTGATAACGCCTATCTGATTTTTTCCGAAATATGTATTTACCGCAGTTTTTCCTCCGACACAGGCATCTACCATTGAAAGCAAAGTAGTGGGAAAATAGATGCAGTTTATCCCGCGCAGAAAGGTAGCACCTGCAAAGCCAGCCGTATCCAAAACAATACCTCCGCCGAGGGCAACTATCGTGTCACCTTTTGTAAAGTTGTTTTCAAAAAGTGTGCGGTAGATTTTTTCAACTGTTGACAAAGTTTTTTGTTCCTCATTTGAAGAGAATACAAAGTCAAAAATTTCAAAACCGAGGTTCTCAAAAATCGACTTTACTTTGTTAAGATAGAGTTCTTTTACTGTGTTGTCACAAACGAGCAAAATCTTTTTTGAAAACACAGTTTCTTTTATGATGTTAGGAAAGTTTTCATCGAAAGACTTGTCGATGTAGACATTATATTTTTTTGAGGTGTTTATATTTACCGTTTGCATTATAGTACCTCCGAAATTGCGTTTACGATTTCTGTTATGCTTTTTTCGGCATTTACCGAAAAATCGCAGGCGGTCTTATATTCATCATATCTTTTTTGATACAGATTTTCTATGTCATATATTTTAAGCATAGGTCTTTTTGTGTTTTGAGTTCGTTTTTTTGCTGTATCGAGAGTAACATCAAGAAAAACAGAGAACGCATTTGCGCTGTGTAGCAGTTGTCTGTTTCTCTCTTTTGTGAGAGTTCCACCGCCAAGGGATATAACCGCTTCATCTTTGCAAAGTAAATCGCAAAGATATTT
>JAZLJE010000192.1:0-7612 GCA_045617705.1 Ruminococcus sp. | reverse complement strand
TATCGGTACGCAACAGGTGCAAAAACAGGCACAACCGATACCGCAAAAAAATGTATTGTTGCTACCGCCGAAAAAGGCAAAGACAAAATTGTATGTATTGCCTTGGGTGCAGAAAATAACAAAGATTCCGACCTGAATTTTGTACAGACGGACGCAAAAAATCTTTTGTCCTGGGCGTTTGATAACTTTACCGAAAATATCAATGTCGAACTCGAAAGAAGATACTGTTCTCTCGATATCGGCAAAACTTTGCAACTTTCAAATATTGTAAAATCTGACGGACTTTTCACTTTCAAGAGTTCCGACGAAAGCGTTGCCACCGTTGACGAAAACGGACTTGTAACGGCGAAAAAATTCGGTCAGGCAAAAATTTCGATGTACAGCACAACGGGTAATTTTGACTACTGCTATATTTCGGTAGGCTTTTACAACGGTGTCTATGTAAACTCCAATTTCAGAAGTTATGCGGGCGAAGAAGTCACAAGCGTCGATTTCAAAGGTCTTCGCAAAATGGGAATAGATTATTCTGTTATCCGCGCAGGCTACACAGACGATGACGGATTAACCCTTGACAGCGAGTTTTTAACAAATATCAAGAATGCAGTAGATGCGTCGATGCCGATTTCACTTTCTTATGTATCTTATGCAGAAAAAACAGGTGACGGTGTAGCAGAAGCCGAAAATGTTGCGTCAATTCTCAACGATACTGTCAGCGAGTATAAAGAAAATATAAAATTGCCTGTATTTTTTGATATGTCACTTCACAGTTTTTCTTCTCAAGATGAAGAAACAAATACAAAAATCGCCATTGAATTTTCAGAAAAAGTCCGTGAACTTACGGGACTTGATACAATAGTGTATGCAAGTAAAACCGAGTTTTCAAAAATCGACGCAAAGAAACTTATTGAAAACGGAGTTTCGCTTTCTTTAGCAAGATACCCATATATTATTGAGTACGACAAAATTCCTTTGGTCAGAGATGAAAGTTATCCGAATATGCTCGAATACCGTTCAGACGGATATATTCCGTACGCTTTGCGATATATTACCTACGAGGGCGGATATGCTGAATTTGTGGGAACAAGACAAAACTTGATGTATATGCCGACTGTTATTAACGGGCTTTTTGACAAACTCCTGCCTACGGTTGACGGCGAAAATACAAACAAAGCAACATTCAAAGTCAACAACGATAAGTATGTCGCAAAGGCTTACAAAATTTACGAAAAGGCAGAGGGCGACGAAAAATACACCCTCGCACAAACTCTTACAGGCTCAAAGAAAGAAGCGGTTTTCAAGTATGACGAAGGCAAAAAGCACTCTTACTATATGACGGTTATCCTTACGGATATACTAAATCCGGAAAATACTATCAAAACGACATACGAGCCTTGTGAAGAAATTTACATCTACGGCAGATATGATGTTGACCGCGACAAGAGTACATCTATCGTAGACGCAACATATATCCAGCGTATTTTGGCAAAACTAATCGAAACCCCCGATGACTTTGACGACTACGGTGATGTAGACGGTGATGGCGTTGTTACTATTATAGATGCAACAATTATTCAAAAATATCTTGCAAAATTCGAAGTCGAAGTATAGTAAAATAATCACAACAAAAAAGTGAGTGTAGCCCTTAAGTTACACTCACTTTTGTTTATTTAGTTTTATATTTTAATTATTCAACTATTGAGTTGTTTTTATCAAAGTCACCGCATTTGACAAGTTTTGCTTTGTTAGACCAAAGTCCGCAGTCTGTTTTAGAGCCGTAGAAGTTATCTTTCGTACCGTTTGTCTTGTGGTTGTCTTTGAGAATAATCACACCGTGGAGGTTTACTGAACCGGTTGCCTGCCATGTTGAGTGACCGTAGATTGCTCCGCCTCTGCTGCCTGCTTCGTTGTTTGTAAGTGAAGCCGAATGGAGAGAGTGGTTAGTTGTGTTGACGATACCGAGGTATAAAGCACCACCGTCTTTACTTGCGTGGTTGTAAGAGAAAGTGCTGTCGTAGATATTTACATCTGTGTGGTCGGGTGTGTAAATTGCGCCGCCGTTGTGTCCTGCATCGTTCTTTGTAAATGTGCTGTTTCTTACATACTCTGTGCCGTCGTCGCCGTTGTAGTTAATTGCGCCGCCGTTGTTTGCTGCAGAGTTGTTAGTAAAAGTACAACCGTTTACTGTGTTATCATCTATTTCGAAATAAACTGCGCCACCGTTTTTTCCTTCATTGTTTTCGAATGTGCAATTTACTACATTGTTGTCTCTTGAAGGTACATACAAGGCACCGCCGTTGCCTTCTGCTTTGTTGCCGACGAACTTGCAGTTTGAGATATCATCCTGGTGCCATACGGCTCCGCCTTCTCCTTTAGTGCTGTTGTTTACGAATGTGCAGTTCTTTATTGATTTGCATACATAGTACAGAGCGCCACCTAAATTTTCGGCTGTGTTTCCTTCGAATGTGCAGTTATCAATAGTTTTTACGGAGGCTACTGCACCACCGTTTTTTGCGCTGTTGCCTGTGAATTTACAATCTTTGAGAATACCGTCTACATAGTCCATTGTGGCTGAAAATGCTCCGCCGTTGCCGGTTGACTTGTTATTTTCAAATGAGCAATGCTCTATATCGTACATTACTTTGTACTTTGCTGATACGCCTGTGCCGTTTTTTGTATTACGAACCTTGCAGTTAGTCATCTTAAGGTTGTTTTTCTGATATCCGTCCATATATACAGCGCCGTTTGTGAAGTTCTGCAAAATTGTGTTTGTAATTTCAACTTTTTCACAGGCACCGTCGCCGTCAGTCTTTCCATAGACACCGTAACTGCCGTTTTCAATAATGCCGTTTTGAACAACTAACTTTGCTTTATTAGCCAAGGTGAATATTTTTGCACCGCTTTTTTCTGTCATATCAATCTTGTGGCCGTTAAGTTCAACTGTCATTTTGCCGCCGTTTACTACATAGAGACCGCCGTCACTTGTGAAGCCTTTGTTTTCGGGGCTTGCCATTTTTATGTTAGTTGAAAGTCCGTCGTTGAGGTCGGCGTTCCAATTCTCCGTAAGTTTTAATGTAACTTCTTTGCCTGCTTTCATTTCGGCACTTGCAACTTCCCATGCTTTTGAAGTTGAAGTAAAGCCTTTTGTCACGTCGTCTACTGTCAACTCGGACTGTAACATATTGTCTATCTGTTCGCAGGTTATTTTGTACTGGTCGCATATATCACTCAAAGTACCGAGTGTTGCGTCCATATAGCCCTCTGTACCGTCTTTGCTTGCTTCTGTTGCTCTGCCTTCAAAGAGTTCAATCTCGTAGTCCATTTTCTTGAGAGCGTTGATATTCATTGCATACTGACCTGCGATAACGAGCATCTTTGAGAGTTCGCTTTTTGCTGTGTTTGCTACCTGATAATAATCTGCATTTTCGTTAAATGTTGCGCCTTTGTTAGCCTGCTGGAAAAGGTAATTTACATAACTTTCAAAACCTTTTGTCTTTCCGTCATCTTTAATTTTTGTATAGAAGTTGTTAAGGTCTGCTTGAAGTTCTGCGAAACTTGTACCTGAAACCGTCTTCAAAATTTCTTTGAAAGCGTCTACAGTTTTTTGGTCTATCGGTTCGCTGATTGAACCTTCTTGTGAACGGATTGTGTTGATTATTGTAGTGTTCATACTTTCAATCTGTTCATACATATTTACAAATCTTTCAATATCCAGTTTAGATGCGATTTGTTCAAGTTTCTCCATCTCTTCGTTATGGTAGTCATCCATCTTTTGAGATATTTCGTCAATCTTCTTTAATACTTCTTCCATAGAGTCTGTGCCTTCGGTTTCACCGAATATAAAGCCGATGATTTTTCCAACACCCCAAGGAAGAATTGCTCTGCCCTTTGTTTCTGTTGCTTCCAAAATATAGTCAACAACTTTTGAGACTGCTTCACTCGGTGCTATGCTTGTTGTAACTGCTTTATTTGCTGTGTTTTGAATTACTGCTCCGACTGAGTTGGATGCACCGATTTGATTTACTTCGGCAGCGCCTGCTGTTGATAATGAGGTTGCTGCCACAGAAAACATTGTTATTGCTGAAAGAATAGTTGCGATTACTCTTGTCATTGTCTTTTTCATAATAATTTCTCCTCATATTGAATAATTTTTCGGGTTAGTCCCTTGACTGTGGCTATAGTATATCAAAGGCACTATGACAAGATTTGGACAAAAAAATATTATTTTTTAAAAAATATAAATTTTTCTAAAAATGCTTTTCAAAGCCTTGTAAACTAATCTAAAAAGATTAAAAGAGAACGATGAAAAATCATCGTTCTCTTCTTTTATTTTTCTTCTTATATTCATTTTCTGTTAGTCGATGTACCTCTTTTCGTCAATCGGATAGACTTCTACTTCTTTAAATTTGGCTAAATATTTTTGAATTAATGTTGCATCAACTATTTCTATTTTACCGTTTTGGTCACAATCCATAGAGAGATTTGCTTTAGATGTTTTTAATAACGGATCATTAACTTTAGCCAAGAATTTTTGGATAAATGTTGCATCTGCAATTCCGACAACACCGTCAGAATCACTATCGCCGATGATATATGTTCTCTCTTGTGGGGTAGTTGGGTCTTCTGCCTTTAACTTGTTGAGTTCTAAAAGGTATTTCTTTTGCAATTTCTTTACATCATTTGCAAATAACGCTTTTGAAATTTCTTCTTTTGCGTCATTTACAATTTTTGCACCCTGTTGTGCATAATCAACGCTTAGGTTATATTCAGCCAACTTATCATCAAGCGCTTTATTTGCTTTTGCAATACTGTCATTTAGATTTTCTTTTGCTAAATATTTTACTATTTGATAATAAGTCGTCGGCATGTGAGAGTTCAAAAGTCCACGCACCGAGAAAGTATCTAAAAATTCTGAAATACCTTCTACATAATTCGGGCTGTATTCTTGTGATTCATCAAATCTACAGAATAATACATACGCAAATACTGTGATATCAAGAGCAGGTGAATTATTCAGTTTTAAAAGTTCAGTTTCTTCTGCATCATCTTTAATATATTCGCTTTGGTGTGACTTGACTTCATTAAAGATTTCCTTAATTATATTTATATCACGCTCAAGATTTATTTCATCACTTTGAAGTTTTTCTTCTTTTAATCCTTTAAGCAAACCGGTCATAAAGAAAGTGCTGATTTTGACTCTCTTAGCGTTGTGAGTTAATGCAAACAAATCATAACTTAACTTTGTTTGTGTTTCTTCAACTGAACCGTAGGGTGCTTCAACATAAAACTCTTTGTACTTATCGGGAATATTCTTTGGCACCCAAACCAGTTGACTGCATTCAAACACTTCTTCTCTTGTTTGTGCAGGAATTATTTTCAGTAATGCATCGATGACTTCAGGACCTCTGGCCGACTTATAATCCGACAACAAGTTAGGCTCTGCTTCTGCCTTTTCGCTTGTATCAAACAAAGCGTATTCGGCGAACAATTCCATATACTGTGCTGTGAATGATGTAAACATTTTAAAGTCCCAGTTGTCTTTGAGTTCTTCTGTATCGTTTACCGATACCCAAATATCTTTTCCGTAATGCTGAAACTGAAAAGCAGTAGGCGGAACATGGGTTACTAAATCATCTGTGTTGCAAATATTAAATATTGTCTGATATTTCTCTGCATCTTCTTTTGAAAGTGTTGTAGTTGTAGGAGTTCCGTATGTATAGGTATATGGCTTTATACTTCCGTTTTCTCTATATCTGTCCTCAAATACTTTGCCTAAAACATCGCCTTCGGCAGCACCGCGAGAATGCCCTGTAATAAAGATGGTTTTCTTGCGGTTAGCGTCTTTTTCTTTGTAACTTTCAATGAATTCGTCTATATTTTTTAGTATACGCTGTCCTGTTACTTCAAAGCCTTTGTGATGGTCGTGATTGTATTCATCTTTTGACCACTCTGTCTTATCTCTGCCGCCGAGTGTATTGTAATATGCATCAATATCTGCACCGAAATCAAAGTCACTAAGCCACTCAGCCAAGTCTACAGTTCCGCGTATTGCTAAAACATATACAGAATACTTTTCACCGTTTGTATCTACTTCTTTACGCCCCATTGAATAAACTACATAATCGTCTTTATCGGTTTCTCCCGCTATGGCTTCATCTCTGATATTTTGAATATTAATCTTTGACTCAAAGCCTAATTGCTCTAATACATATCCGTCTTTTTCGGTTACTTTTACAGAATCATCAAGCAAAAAGTCTGTTGATAAAAGTGCACCTAAAATTCCTAATTGGTCGCTGTATTGTGTATTATCAGCAGTAGTAAGTGAATTAAAATCGAAGTAGAAATCTCCCCCGTCAAACCCGCAAACATTTACTTTGCCTGTTACTATGTTATCATCTGTGTTCTCAACTGCAAATGCAGAAAACGGAATGGTTGCTACAAACATAAGTATGACTAATATCATAGCAATTATTTTTTTACACATAAGAACATCTCCTACTTTTTTTATCACTAAATACAATATCACAAATCTTACTAAATTACAACACTTTATAATATATCTATTATTAACTGCAAAACAAAAGCGAGTGCAGAAAAAATGTACTCGCTTATGTTTTGTAGTTTTTAAATATAAATCATCTTCCGTTATTATACTTTTTCCTCCTCTTATTCTAATGGAATTGCTTCGTCCGGCATTTTCAGAAATTCCTTTCGGTTGGATTTAAATCAATCATTTTCTCTATTTGAATTACTCTCTCATGAGTATTTAACAAATCAGCTAATCTTCCCAAGGTATCTTCGGAATACTCTTCCATACAATGAAGTATAATCTTGCAAAATTGCTCCGGCTTACTTTTCATGGTAGTCGTCCTTTCAAATAATTATTTTGATAATTCTTTCTCTATTCTGTCCAACAAAACTTCTTCTGTTGGATTGTTTTGTATCATCTTTTCGGCTATCGGCACTCCTTCTTTTGATGACATTATAGTGCTTAGTTCTGCTACTGTACTTTCTGAGTATCGCTCCAAAGATTTATAAATCACATTCCAAAATCTGCCATCTATCGTCATTTCTTTTTCTTGGCTATCGAAGTCATTCTCAAAGCCATTGTTTCCTAACGACAAATCCATAATCACACCTCCAAAAATTGTTCTTTTATTTTAGTACAATATAATTCTATCAAAAGTTCTGTCCCATAATCCTCCCTTTGCTCTGTGATGCCCCTGTCAAGTAGACATTTTTTGTGGACACCTGTTATGTAGCGTATGCATAACGTACTTTCATTGGTTTTTGTCCAGTTTTGAGTTGTATACGCTCATTGTTATAAAAATAAATATATTCATCCACAAGCTTCTTTGCTTCTTCAAAGGTTTGTAGTTTTGCTCTGTAAACACATTTAGTCTTCAGATACCTCATAAATCCCGAAACGCTCATTTTGGGCGAGATGCTTACAAACATCTGTATATGATTCGGGCATACTTCTCCTTCTATTATATCTACTCTTTTCCATTCGCATAGTTTTCTTAATCTAACCTTTTCAACCACGCGACTATCACGTGGTTTTCGTTGACATAAAAAAATACCCATAGCACCGCTGATATGCACCCCAAAAGTT
>JAZLJE010000191.1:0-2561 GCA_045617705.1 Ruminococcus sp. | reverse complement strand
TATTTGAAATCCCGTTTGCATTTTCTTTCAAAACCGAAACAGCCTTTTCGTTTGAGTCAACGGCGGTAACATCAAAACCTTTTTTCGCAAGTTCTATTGATAGAAAACCAAGTCCGCACCCTGCATCACAGATTGTGTCGTGTTTGTCGAGGTGTTTTGAAATAATGTCGGCAAGACTTGAATTATAGTTACCGTAGAGTGATGCTTTTGTCAAAAACAGAACCATATCATCTGTCCATTGAGACACCGTGTTTCGTTTTCCGCCTTCGGGAATACAAACGGTGAACTCTCTGCCCGAACTCAAAGTGACATCTTCTTTTGATACCGTAATGCCGTAAAGTTGCGACAAAATTTCTTCGGTTAGCGTAGATTTAGGCTCACCGAAAGAAAGCACCTTGCCGTTTTTCAGCGTCAAAACTTTGTTAGCATACAAAAACGCCTGGTTTGGGTCGTGGGTTGACATAATCACCGTGTAGCCTCGTTTTGTAAGACGGCTTATTTTGTTCATTACCTTGAAACGGTTCCCGTAGTCAAGGCTTGCGCAAGGCTCATCAAGGACTAAAATTTTTGCACCTTGGGCGAGTGCGCGGGCGAGCATTGTCAGTTGCCTTTCACCGCCCGATATTTGCCCTATTCCTCTGTTTGACAGGTGTTCTATCGAGAGCAGAGAGAGAATTTCTTTTGCTCTTTTAATGTGCTCGGCTTTCGGGGAAGAAAATTTCGGAAACGAGTTTGTCATACCCATTAAAACGGTATCAAGCACGGTGTAGTCAAACACGGGCGACGACATCTGCGACACATAGGAAACATTTTTTGCAAAGTCGCTTGCCGACATATTTTTTGTGTTTTCTTCGTTTATTTTTATTTCGCCCGAATAGTGTGGCAGAAAGCCTAATAGCAATTTGAAAAGCGTTGTTTTTCCTGCACCGTTTTCACCGAGGAGCATAAGAAAATCGCCGTCACAAACGGAAAAAGACACATCGTCGAGGACTTTGTTTTCGCCGTATGAAAAGCAAAGGTTTTTTACATCAATACTCATATCGTTCACCCCTGCTTATGATAAGATAAATAAACACCGGCACGCCGACAAAAGAGGTGAGTATTCCCAAAGGAATTTCGCTTGTCGTCAGCGTTCTTGCTATATCGTCGGTCAGCATCAAAAATGTGCTTCCGAGCAAAATTGAAGCAGGCAAAACCCTGCGGTAATCGTAGCCGAAAATCCGCCTTGCAAAATGCGGAATTACAAGTCCGACAAAGCCTATCATACCGCTGACGGCTACACACGAAGCAGTCAAAAGTGTTGCACAGATTATGATAATAAACTTTGTAAGTTTTACATTTACGCCCATACTTTTTGCATCAAAATCGCCTGTTGTGAGCAGGTTTATTCTCCAGCGAAGCAAAAGTATCGGAAGCATACAGATAACGGTTATCGGTAGCAAAAAGTATATATCTGCCTTTTTGATAGACGAAAGGCTTCCCATAAGCCAGTATGTAATTTGAGGTAAGACAGAATTCGTGTCGGCTATCAATTTGATAAATGATGTCATTGATGTGAAAAGTGAACCTATCATTATGCCCGAAAGCACCATCGAAAGGGTAGAATTTCTTCTGCCGATTTTGCTCAAAATGTAGGCAAGAATAACGCTCAACAGTCCGAACAAAAATGCAAAAAGGGATATCGAAAAATACGACAGCGACAAAATTATCGCAAGTGACGCACCGAAGCCCGCCCCGCTTGATGCTCCCAAAATATCGGGAGAAACAAGGGGGTTTCGAAACATTCCCTGATATGATGCTCCCGAAACAGAAAGCGATGCACCGATGAGAAGTGCAGCGAGAACGCGGGGCAGACGGATGTTAAATACTACCGTAATTGCGTCTGTGTTTTCTGTTTCAAGTCCCAAAAGAATTTTTACAAGTTCGTCGGGAAAGATTTTATACCGCCCTATTATAAACGAAAGGAAAAACACGGCAATAAACAGAACAAAGAGCAGAATAAATCTTAACTTGTATGATGTGTTCTTTTTCATAATTTTTCTCTTTTTTATTTATAGATTGATTTTGAAAGCATTTCTTTTGCTTCGTTTTCTGTTAAGTCACAGTCCCAAAAAAGTGAATAGTATTCTCTCATTTCGTCTTCAATTTCAAAGTCGCAGTATTGAGGATACAAAAGTTTAGACAGCCACATAATGCCGATAATTCTGTTTACAGACGGCGGATTTGAAAGGAAAGAATAGGGGACAGAAGGCACTTCGTAATACCTGCCGTTTTGTACGGCTGAAAGTTTGTTCCACCTATCGTCATTTTTTACCATATCATAAGCACCCGCGTCATCAAAAATAATCACATCGGGATTTATATTGTAGACTTGTTCCATATCAAGAACAGTGCCGCCGTTTTTGTTGCTGATTTTGTCTGCTGCAACGGCATTTTCAATTCCCAGCAGTTCCAAGATTTCTGCCTGAACAGAGCCTTTTGCGTTGACAGATAAGCCGTCTGCACCGGTAGAGAGCATTACTTTTACTTTTTCATCGACCTTGATTTTGTTTTTCAGGTCT